>CAZFEP010000067.1:0-11572 GCA_964517365.1 uncultured Thiotrichales bacterium
ATGGTGATGGAATTTTGGTTGCAGAAGTACCAGAACCGTCTACCTACATGCTACTTGGTTTAGGCATGATGACCTTGGTTGGTTTTTCAAGAAAGAAAACGAAGGCTCGTATTTCTTAAAAACACTTCTAAATAAGTATAAAGAAAGCCGGTTTAATGACCGGCTTTTTTGTGCAAAATAATTTGTTATTTAGCTATTGATAACGTGATTCAAAGATACCAAAGCTTATACTGCAACTATTAATGAGTCAGGAAACAATTTTGGCAAGTTTTCCAATATCGAAGTTTTCACTTTTTTTACATTCCAAACAACTCTATTTTTATCCCAATAAAATGAAACACTATAGCTGCCAAATTTGTAATTTGTAGCCATTCCTTTTTTCGCTTTACACAACACTTAGCGTTAATAAATATTGTGGCCTGAATAAGTGATGATTGTTATGTATGTATGAAGAGTTTTTTGCTATTTATTACTAAGTATCAAAAAGCTAAATAAGTTATACGTCTAAGACCTAGTTGTTACCACAAGCTGACATGCTTAAGAATTATCAGGATAATGATTGCTACAGTTGAATGGTTTTTAACTAGAGGCTAGGCCAAGCTAGAGAGATTAGCCTGAATAGTATGAAAAATTGGCTGGCTCTAAAACAATATTTAAGAAGTGTGCAATGTACTGACACACTTCTTTGATTTTACACTTAGGTGACTGTCAAACGGTTGAAGTTATTAGTCTAGATGTTTCAGTACTTCATCCATGGTCTCTTTAGCATCACCGAATAACATGTCGGTGTTGTCTTTTAAGAATAATGGATTATCTACACCTGCATAACCTGATGCCATGCTTCGTTTAAGCGCTACACACGCACTTGCCTTCCACACTTCTAATACAGGCATGCCTGCAATCGGGCTATTAGGGTCCGTTTGAGCACTAGGATTAACAATATCATTTGCACCAATTACTAGAGATACGTCCGTATCTGGAAAGTCGTCATTTAACTCATCCATTTCTAAAACAATGTCATAAGGAACTTTTGCTTCAGCAAGTAATACGTTCATATGACCTGGTAAACGTCCTGCAACCGGATGAATACCGAAGCGTACATTTTTACCTTTAGCGCGTAATTTTTTAACGATTTCACTTACAGTGGTTTGTGCCTGGGCTACTGCCATTCCGTAACCGGGAACAATTATAATACTGCTAGCATCTTTCAGTAATCCGGCTACTTCTTCAGCGGTTGCAGAAGTAACTTCGCCATCTTCTTCGCCTACCGATGCAGCTGCGCCACCACCGGTGCCAAAGCCGCCTAAGATTACACTGATGAAACTACGATTCATTGCGCGACACATGATGTAACTTAAGATTGCACCACTGGAACCTACCAAGGCACCTACGACGATGAGTGCAGTGTTGCCTAACATGAAACCAGTTGCAGCAGCAGCCCAACCCGAATAACTGTTTAGCATAGACACCACGACAGGCATGTCTGCACCACCAATCGCCATTACTAAGTGGACACCAATTACCGCAGCAATAATGGTCATGATAAGTAACGGCACCATACCATTATGACCGCCAGCTTGAAGGAAGAAGTACCCAAGTATTAAACAAGCAATGATCGCGATTAGATTCATTAAGTGTCTACCCGGCAGCGTCAGGGGTTTACCACCAATAATTCCTTTGAGTTTGCAAAACGCGATTATTGAACCTGTAAAAGTAATAATTCCAATAAAGATTCCTAAATATACTTCTACATCATGAATAGCTTTTTCCGAGCCTTCAAAATGCGCAGTGGGGTCCATGTAGCTGGAGTAACCAACCAATACAGCCGCCAGTCCTACCAGACTATGGAAACCCGCAACTAATTCAGGCATCGAGGTCATCTCAACTTTCATGGCAACCACTGCACCAATTACACCGCCAATAATCATTGCTGGAAACAGGATGCCATAGTTGCCTACATTGCCGCTTAAAATGGTCGCGCCTACAGCAATAATCATTCCGATGATGCCGAACAAGTTTCCACGCCTTGCAGATTCTTGGTTACTTAAGCCGTTTAAGCTGAGAATAAATAGAGCGCCGGCAGCTAAATAGGCTGCACCTAACATTTGTGGATTCATTTTTTTATTCTCCCTTAATCGTCTTTACGAAACATTTGTAACATTCTTTGTGTTACTGCAAAGCCACCACCAATATTTATCGAGGCAATAAATACAGAAACGGTTGCTAAAAATACTATTACACCACTGACGCTTCCAATCTGAAGAAGTGCCCCAACAATAATTACACTACTAATAGCATTGGTAACACTCATAAGGGGTGTATGTAATGCAGGGCTAACATTCCAAACCACCCAGTAACCTATGAAACATGACAATACAAACACAGTAAAATGTTGCATAAATTCAGCAGGAGCAGAGTTACCTATCCACCATAATAAACCTGCAGCTAAAACCAGCGCGATTGGGAAACCAAAGCCGCTTTTCTTTTTTTCTTCTTGCATGACGGGTGCAGCTACAGGTGCTTTTGCGGGTGCTGCAGATACTGCAAGTGGTGGTGGTGGCCATGTGATTTCACCTTCTTTAATGACGGTAGTACCACGGATGACATCGTCTTCCATATTTACATTAATATTACCGTCTTTCTCGGGCGTTAAGTCATTGAGCATATGACACAAGTTTGAGCCATATAGCTGACTGGACTGAGTTGGTAAGCGACTGGGTAGATCCATATAGCCGATGATGGTTACGCCATGTTTGACGGCCACTTCACCTGGCACAGTAAGCTCACAGTTACCGCCTTGCTCGGCTGCCAAGTCCACGATTACGCTACCTTCTTTCATTAACTCAACCATGTCGGCTAAAATGAGTTTCGGTGCGGGTTTGCCTGGAATTAATGCAGTAGTAATAATGATATCGACTTCTTTGGCTTGCTCACGGAACAGTGCCATTTCTGCGTCAATAAATTCCTTGCTCATTGTTTTAGCATAACCACCAGCAGTGCCACCATCTTCATCTTGTTCAAACTCCAGCTCCAAGAACTGTGCCCCCATACTTTCCACTTGTTCTTTAACTTCAGGACGTGTGTCAAAGGCGCGAACAATGGCTCCAAGACTGTTTGCAGTACCAACGGCAGCGAGTCCTGCAACACCGGCACCAATGACCATAACTTTCGCAGGGGGTACTTTGCCTGCGGCAGTGATCTGTCCTGTGAAGAAACGGCCAAAATGATTTGCAGCTTCGACAACAGAACGATAACCGGCGATATTGGCCATTGAAGAAAGTGCATCAAATTTTTGTGCGCGTGAAATACGGGGCACCGAATCCATTGCCAAGATGGTAGCTTTTCGGCTTTTTAATTTTTCTAGTAAGTCTTCATTTTGTGCAGGCCAGATAAAACTAATTAGGTTACTGCCTTCTTCCAATAAATCAGCTTCATGTATGCCTAAAGCATTGTTTTGCTCTGGAGCGCGGACTTTTAAAATTATGTCTGATTGAGACCAGAGCTGTTTCGTATCTGCAATGACATCGACACCGGCATCTTTATAAGCCTGGTCTGAAAAGTTTGCACTTGCACCTGCATTGGTTTCAATAGCGCACTCATAACCAAGTTTTTGAAGGCGCTTGGCCGTATCGGGCGTCATTGCAACGCGACTTTCATTCTCATGAATTTCGTTTGGTACACCAATCTTCATAGCGGATAGTTCCTCTGTTGATATGCTTGATAATTTCACACAATCTATTTTGTCTGCATCTTTGATAACAAATATCTTCTAACCCTATATTGAAGCGGGCTATGAGTTTGTATGTACCGAGGTGCTAATGAGAGATTGTGATTCTCAATTAAGGTATTTTGTAATTATATTTTTTTATTCTGAACCTATTTTATATAACTAAAGTGTTATTAGCTATAAGTAGCTCTGACACTTATTAGAATATTTATTTACCTAAGCAAGGATAGGTGCGGCTAGATTGATTATTATTTAAGCATTTATCTTTTTAGTTTTTTTTCAATTTCTGAAACACACTTTTTCATCTTGCCAGTGCTTTTGTATACAAGTCATGCACGCATGGGTCGCTGCCTTGTTCACAACATTCCTAGGGTTCGGGTGGTATCGGTTCGGGTGGTGGGTCTAAAGGTTTACACTTTGACAAGCTCATAAATAACCCCATTGAATTTATTGAAACATCATTATTCAAAAAATAAATCATTAGTTAAGTTATGGTATTTATAATATCCGCTACTCATTACCATGTTTAGGCTAATTAAGGGACAAATGCTAAAAATAAAAGGTCTGATAAGATCAATATCATGAAAATTTGTGCGGCTAAGAGATGTTTTTTTTGGCAAAATACTTATTTGCTACATTTAGTTAGCACCAACTTTTAAACTTGTTTAACCACGGCTAGAAGCGAAGGCTAGAACCCAATGTATTTAGAATTCTTTGGAATCTCTGATAAGCCATTTCAAATTACACCGGATACGCGTTTCTTATATCTAACGCCACGTCATCGTGATGGCCTTGCGCATCTTTTGTATGGTGCAGACGAAGCGGGTGGTTTCATCCTTCTTACTGGGGAAGTGGGAACAGGTAAAACAATGCTATGTCGCAGCGTGCTTGAACAAATGCCAGAGCATGTAAATGTTGCATTAATTTTAAACCCACGCCAAAGCTCAAAAGAATTAATTGCCTCAATTTGTGACGAATTGAATATTCCTTATCGTCGATCCACTACAAGTCTCAAGTATCTGGTTGATCGTTTAAATTTATATTTATTAAAGCAACATGCTCAAGGGAAACGAACAGTATTAGTGATAGATGAAGCCCAGAATTTGCGAGCAGAAGTGTTAGAGCAAATTCGACTATTAACAAATCTTGAAGTGGCTACTCAAAAACTTTTACAAATTATCTTGATAGGTCAACCTGAACTACAAGCAATTTTGGCACGCCCAGAATTGCGACAACTGACCCAAAGAATTACGGCACGTTTTCATTTAACACCTCTATCTAAAGAAGAAACCGCTGCATACATACGTCATCGATTACAAATTGTTGGTTTTAGGGGTGAATTATTTTCTAGTGGCGCAGTGACTATGGTGCACCAACTATCTGGGGGTGTTCCACGCCTAGTAAATAATATTTGTGAACGTTCGATGATGGGGGCTTATGGGGAAAATGTTCATCGTATAGATAAAAAATTAGTTCGCAAAGCAGCTGGAGAAGTGTTGCAGCCTGCAGCACAGTTTCAACCGATGCAATGGGTTGCGGGTGGTGCAATTGCTGCAGGCTCAGCTGCATTGCTGTTATCCATTTGGGGGCTTTTACCTAGCGCATCACAAGAGAGTTATGCAAATACCGATTCAAAACAATTGGTAACCATGGAGACATTAGCCTCTCAAGCGGTTATTGATGACCAATCTATTCCGCAAAATGATATAGGTAAAAAAGTGGTCGCTAACATTAGTCCTGAAAATATTATGCCTAAAACAGATAAGAGGATTGAGTCTGAGATAGTGCAACCGCCAGCATTACATAACATTGAAAATAGTAAGCAACAGAGTGGGAAAAGTTTTTTAAAATTAATTGATGATCCGAGCTTGCGATCAGATAATAGTAAAGCATTTACTACCTTGTTTAGTTTTTGGGGTCATGCATATCCTAAGTTAAAAGGTGAAACTGCCTGTGAACGTGCCATCGATGCCGAGTTGCGCTGCATTTTTGGTAAGGCAGGCTGGGATGAGCTGCGTCGACATAATAGGCCGGCAGTGTTAGAAATAATTAATACAGCGGGCAAAAGAATTCAGGTAGTAATACTTTCGTTACAAGGAAATCAAGTGAATTTAAATATTGGTGGCAAAGTTGTCACTACCGCTACCGAGTCGGTTGATCCTTATTGGTATGGGAATTACTTGTTACTCTGGAGGCCGCCTCCAACAGGATCAAATATTTTGAAGGAAGGTGTTATAGGTAAAGATGTTGGATGGTTGCGTGATCAACTGGATCGTATAGAGGGTAAGGTCGTATCAGCCGACGAGAAGAAAAAATTATCATTTGACCCGACTCTGAAGTGGCGAGTAATGGAATTTCAGCGAATACGTGGTTTGAATGTAGATGGTGTTGCTGGACGTGAAACGATAATTGAAATTAATTCTGCAGTGAATGATCGTTCTACCCCCTTATTATGGCGGCAATCTAGTTAACGCAAAAGGTAAAATTTATGTCGATGATACTTGATGCTTTGACACGTGCAGAGCATGAACGCCAGCTTGAAAAGCAACCGGATCTTAAATTTGTTACACCGGTTAAGCCCCAGAAAAAAAATCCAAACAAGATTGTTTTTTGGGTAGGGCTTGCTATTTTGGTGAATGCTTTGATCTTGTTTGTTTTGGTGCGAGCATTTTCAGGGAGCGCTGATAAAGTAGCGCCCATTGCATCAGATGGTTCTGAACTAGAGCAACCTGCTGTAGAAAAACTCGTAGACTATGAGAGAGCTCAACCAAAACTACTGCAACCTACTCAAACAATGAACAGCCAAGCATTAGAGACAGCACCACTCACTCAAAAAACCATTCAGGTGGTTAACGCAACGGATAAAAATAAGCAGCAAGAAGATCAAAATACACTTCAAAATGAAGTGCGGCCATTAGCTATGGAAGCAAATAGTGTGCAGTTACCTACAGTGGATAGGCCTCTACTGTATGAGTCAAAGCAAACGGTTGCGAAGCCAAAAACTGTAACCGCTAATGCGTCTGCCAAGATATCAAATACTACAAAAGGAAATGTTTCATTCTCCTCGACAGAATTGAATGCAGATGATGCACTACCTGTCATCAATAAGCCCAAACTGCTCATCGATGGTGTGAGCAACAATAGCAATTCTAGTAACGTGCAAAATGTTCGTGATTTACCAGAGAGATCGCGTGCAAATTTAAATCAATATGAAGTTAATGTGCATGTTTTTGATGATGATCCGATACGACGTTTTGTACTTATTAACATGGATAAATATAAAGAAGGCGATCGTATTATTAACAATGGTCCGTTGGTTGAAGAAATTACTGCTAAAGGTGTAGTGGTTGATTATGGCAATGGACGTGCGTTACTGCCTCCCAAATAATTAACTAAATATTTAAAATTCTGGTTACTGGTTACTGGTTACTGGTTACTGGTTACTTTGCTTTGTCTATGTAATTAGCCTGTATAATTTATTAGAGAAATTTATAAGGGTGATTTATTCAAGCAATTTATCAGGGTAATTTACCAACTTGAGTTGTAAACTGTTTTGCCAGAATAATTTATTAGGTTAACTGTATATATGGAAGTCCCATCACCCACAACTAATCCTGATGAATTATCATCGACTCCTTCTTCAGTTATTGCTGCGGTCGATCTTGGCTCTAATAGTTTTCATATGGTGGTTGCACAAGATCAGCATGGGCAGCTTAAAGTTATTGATCGTTTGCGAGAAATGGTACGACTTGGTGCAGGGTTAAATTCGTCAGGCAAGTTATCTAAAGAATCAAAAGAAAGAGCCTTGGAATGTTTGCAACGATTTGGTCAACGCCTACAAGAAATGCATGCAGATTCAGTGAGAGTGGTCGGCACAAATACATTGCGTGTTGCTAAAAATAGTGCGGACTTTATTCAACGTGCTGAAGAGGCTCTAGGTCACCCAATACAAATTATTTCAGGTGTAGAAGAGGCACGATTAATTTATCAAGGCACTATTCATTCCATTGCTGGGCCTAAAGGTAAATGGTTGGTAACGGATATTGGTGGCGGCAGCACAGAGATTATAATTGGGAAAGAAGGCGATCCACTGTTGATGGAAAGTGTGCAAATGGGCTGTGTCGTCATAAGTGAAAAGTATTTTTCAAATGGTGAGTTAGAGAAGAAGAAGTTCAAAAAAGCATTGGTAGAAGCAAAGTTACAACTTCAGCCGATTATTTCAAAATTAAAAGCATTAGGTTGGAAGCATGTTGTGGGTACAGCAGGTACCATTCGTACAATTTCTCAATTGATGCGTGAGTTCGAGCTGAGTGAGCGTGGTATCACCTATAAGGGTATAAATGTACTAATTGATAAACTGCAAGAGTTAGGTCACATTGATAAAGTAAGTTTTGAATCTTTATCCAAAGAACGCAAACCTGTTTTTGCAGGTGGTCTTATCGTATTAAAAGCTATTTTTGAAGAGCTTGATATTAAAGAGATGGTGATCTCTGATGGTGGTTTACGTGAGGGGTTGCTCTTTGATCTTGCAGGAAGAATTCACCATGAAGATACACGCGACCGCACTGTTTATTCATTAATGCGCCGTTACCATGTCGACTTTGATCATGCTACCAATATTAAGACTGCCGCACTTCACTTGTTAGAGAAACTTTCCAAAGTATGCAAGATCGATAATGACATTGCTTATCAGTTTTTAATATGGGCATCAGATTTGCATGAGATTGGTCTGGATATATCACACTCCAAATATCATCGTCATGGCGCCTACCTGCTAGAAAATAGTGACTTAATGGGATTTTCCTGGAATGAGCAGCGTCTGCTTGCATGTTTAGTTGGTAGCCATAGACGTAAAATTAATATGGAGTCCGTGGCGATGTTGCCAGCACGTTGGCAAGAACAAGCCGTGTATATGATCGTGATTTTGCGTATTGCTATATTAATAAATCGTGATCGTATACCTAAAGAATTACCTGATATAAAAACACAAGGTGATGATGATGCTTTAAAAATACAGTTTGATGAAAAATGGCTGGAAGAGCACCCGCTTACTGGGGCTGAGCTTGAGCAAGAACAAAGTTACCTTAAAGTGCTAAAGATCAAGGTTAATATAAAGTAAGATATTTATGATGTTGTAGAGTCGCTAAAGTTTTACTCGTGCATGCTCACTAAGTAAGGTTTGTTGTGCGCTAATTGCATTTTCTCCAAATGCTACAGGTGCAGAATAATTTCCATCTGCCTGTAGTAACCAAGCTTGGCGATTGTCTTTTAGATATGTTTCTAGTTCTTTGATAATGCGCTTGCGTAACACTACATTCTTAACAGGCCAACTGATCTCCACACGCCTAAAAAAGTTACGATCCATCCAGTCTGCACTGGAACAAAACACTTTTGGATTACCATCATTATGAAAATAACTAACACGTGTATGTTCAAGGAATCGTCCGACGATAGAGCGAACTTCAATATTCTCTGAGATACCTGGTAGTCCAGGTCTTAAGCAGCAAATTCCACGAATGATAAGTTGTATTTTTACACCTTCCACAGATGCACGATATAAAGCTTCAATTATTTGTGGTTCAACCAAGGCATTTACTTTTACTATAATGCGGGCTTCACGACCATGACGCGCATGTTCGGTTTCTTTTTCTATGAGTTTTATGAGTGTTTTGTATAAAGTGAAAGGTGCTTGTAATATATTTTTTAGCACAGGTATTTTTGTAAAACTGGTAAGCGCCATAAATAGCTCGTGTGCATCCGAGGTAAGGTCTGTGTCGGACGTGAACATACCGTAGTCTGTATAAAGCTTTGCTGTTTTTTCATGGTAGTTTCCAGTGCCAAAGTGTGCATAGCGTCGTAGATGGTTTTCTTCGCGCCTGACTACTAGGATCATTTTCCCATGAGTTTTCTTACCAACAATTCCATACACTACATGCGCACCAGCTTTTTGTAAGCGGTTGGCTAAAGAGATGTTTTCTGCTTCATCAAAACGGGCCATTAGTTCAATGACCACAGTAACTTCTTTGCCTGCTCTAGCCGCTTCTACTAAATTGTCTACAATAGGAGAGCTTGCTCCGGTTCGATATAACGTTTGTTTAATCGCTAGCACTTTTGGATCTTTAGCAGCTTGGCGAACAAAATTTATTACAGGCGCAAAAGACTGATATGGGTGATGCAACAATATGTCACCTTCACGAATCAGACTAAAAATATTTTTCCCCCGGCTTAAGCGTTCTGACGAGCCTGCATTAAAGGGTGGATACTTTAAGTCTGCACGTTCAACTAGATCATAGGTTTGACTGAGTCGGTTTAAATTCACAGGACCATTAACCCTGTAAAGATCTACTTCCGTAAGGCCAAATTGTTTAAGTAAATATGAAGTTAATTCATCAGGACAATTGTCTGCTACCTCCAAGCGCACAGAGTCACCATAACGTCTTGATGCAAGTTCACCTTCAAGTGCACGCATTAAATCATCTATTTCTTCATCATCTAAAAATAAGTCACTGTTACGTGTAACTCTAAATTGATAACAACCCAACACTTCCAGGCCTTCAAATAGCTCACTAACAAAGGCGTGCATGACTGATGATAAAAACACATAACAATCACCTTGTTGCTTACTTAGTTCATCAGGAAGATGTATTAATCTGGTGAGTGAACGCGGTGCTTGCACCACTGCAAACTGGCCTTCACGACCAAATGCGTCCGCACCAACAAGTTGCACTATAAAATTTAGTGATTTATTGATAATGCGTGGAAAAGGGTGTGCAGGATCTAGGCCTAGAGGGCTTAGTACAGGTTCTACTTCATCATGGAAATATTGGCGGAGCCAAGCACTTTGCTCATGCGTCCATTGCTCGCGTGCAATGAAATGAATTTTCTGTTCTTCAAGTTCAGGAAGAATTTCTTCATTAAATACTCGATATTGTTCATTTACTAGAGTAGTAGCATCATGATGAATTTGATTGAGTATTTCTTTTGGTTCCATCTGGTCTGCTGTTATGTTTGCAAAATTCAACTCTATATGTTGTTTAACTCCACCCACACGAATTTCGAAAAACTCATCTAGGTTGGTACATGAAATACATAGAAATTTAAGTCGCTCTAGCAGAGGAGTGGATGGATCGCGGGCCTGTTGAAGCACGCGTGAGTTGAATTTGAGCAAGCTTAATTCACGGTTTATAAAATTATTAGCGATACTGAAGTTATGCTCATCCATCTTGTATTTGAATCTGCTTTATTAGGGTGAGTACATTATATTACTAAGCAGATTGTCTGGGTATTGTGATTCGTCAGACGGCTGAATTATTTTGCTTAAATGATGATATCTATTGTTTAAGATTCTAATGGCGTTGTCTAAAGCCTCTACGCTGCCTGTTTTAGACCTTCGCTCAAGTAATCTATAAAATTATTTAACTATATAACCATAGAAAATATAGAGCATGTTACAAAAGCTGTGTTTTAGGGTGATGCCACATCAAGAATTAACAATTATGCAAGGTTCTTGAAATTTCATTATTTAGTTAACACAGCTTTCACAAAACTAGAATTACTCACAAGCTGGCCATGCTAAAGAAAAACGCATAATTTATGATGATGTATGTGCCTGATTTTATGAGTTTAATAGTTCTGTAACAAATGCGGAAAATAATGCGTAAACTTTTCATTGCAAGGTACAATCATGCAAAATCAGAATGTTTTAGAGCATTATCAATCTCAGGACCGAATAAAGGCTCAAAGTATGAGCAGCAAGCGAATTTTATTAGTTGAAGACGAGTATGCCATACGTGAAATGGTGTCTTTTGCATTGGGGCAAGAGGGTTATTTAATTGATGAAGCTGA
>CAZFEP010000068.1:0-11512 GCA_964517365.1 uncultured Thiotrichales bacterium
TTGAAAATCCTCGTGTCGGTGGTTCAATTCCGCCCTCGGCCACCATCATTTATAGTTCTTGCTCAATCGCTGTAACACGTAGTTGCTCAGAATCTTCCTATCTATTAACGTTAAAAGTATTGTTAATTGACTTAATTGTTCTATGTGGGAATCTTAACTGCGATTTTGTTTGTGAGGCGCTTATCAGATGAAAAATTTGTTAATCTCATAATGAGAACCTCAGAAATCTCAATCCCTTTACCAACTAACTTAGCACCATTAATATCTAGTATATCGCTATCAATTATCATTCCAGCTCTTAATTCATTTGCAGATAATTCTTTAGATATAAAGTTTGCTTCAATAGGATTTATTGTTTTACATAGATTTAAGATGGTATTCGAATATCGTTTATTTTCAATTAATTCGTTAATTGCTGATGTGATATTTATCCCATTACTTATTCTTCTATCAATTTCTATTGAAATGGCTATGATTTGAGAGCCAATTTCTATGTAATTATTACTTAATTCATCAAGTAAATGATCACCTTTCCATTCATTTAATTGTCCCTTAACAATTTCTGCTACTTTGTCTAATCTAGGGATGTTAATTAATAATTTATATGCTGCTTTTGTGTGATTAGCAAAAATATCTTTTTCACTGCCTTCGAGTTCTTCGTTCTTACTTAACTTGCCAAGTATTTTATCAGGTAAAGTTATATATCCAATATGTGATAACATTGCTGCAATGCCAATTTGCCAGCTATTGGCTAAGCCTAATTCACTTGCAATACCCTTGGCGTAAAATTCTATATGTGATGACGTGGCAAATAATGAAGGATTAACTATTTCTAATATTTCAGTTAATGTTTTCACTGCCCCATGTAATGTGTTTTCTAGTAGCTCTTTTTCAATTTTACGTAGTCGCGAATGCTCTACTGCATTTTCAATTGTATCAACCAATACTTCAGGTGGGCATGGTTTAGATAAAAACCTAAATATTTCGCCTTCATTAATAGCTTTTTTTGCCGATTCTGCATCTGACTGTCCGGTTAATAAAAGTCGAGTGGTTGTTGGAGAAATATATTTTACTTGGGTTAAAAATTCAGCACCATCCATTTCTGGCATACGCATATCAGATACTACAACAGAAAATGGCCCGTCATTTTTAATTATATTTAACCCATCTTTACCACTCTCAGCAGTATGTACATCAAAATGTTTGCGTAATTGACGCTGTAAACCATTGAGAATATTTGGCTCATCGTCTACGCATAATATTTTTTGTAACTCAGACATTTGTTAGGCCACTCCATTATTTTTTAATGTATTGAGGTATTCGTATCTTTTTGATATGCAATCCTGCTCAAAATAATCTAGGTTAGGTTTGTATGAATAATCATGCGTTTGCCAAGAAGATATTTTATGTAAATAATTTGCAATATATAAATCGATGGAGAGATTAGTGTCTTCTTTGCTGTAATTCCAAGGGTCATCTGCATGGGCTATGCAAGATGCAATCTGATAAGGGAGGCCCCACATTAGAATAAGACTGCTTGCTAGTTGCTTTGAGGTTGAGCCTAATACTTCTAACTCTGCTTCTAATGGATCTTTATCGTTTTCAATCAAGTTGATAATTTCTTTATATTGTTCAGGAAAATATGACAGCACGACTAATCTTCCAGCATTTTGTAATATTGCAGCTGTATATAATATTTCAGATTGCATTTTATCTTCAGTATGTGATTTTAAAAAAGACGCAACTTCAATACATTTTCTACAATCTTTTTCTAAATCATAATCAAAAAAATCTTTAGAATAGAAACTTTCGTAAAGTTCAATGGCAAGAGCCGTAGTTTTAACAGTCTCGATGCCTAAGTAATTTATAGCTTCTTGAACGTCACTAATCTCTCTTGGCAATGAAAAATAGGCACTATTAACGATTTGTAATAATTTGCTGGTTATTGCTGGTTCGGTGCTAATTATTTCAACAATATTCATTATTGAATAATCATCGCTTGAAATTAACTTTGTGAGCTTATCAAATACCTCGGGCCTTACAGGTAGTGATTTTAACTCTTTAAGTTTTTCAACAATAGAATTATTAGATGTTGTATTCTCTAATGTAACAGCACGTTGAATGGAATTTATTAGTTTTTCGGGTTCACAAGGCTTTGATAAAAATTGATGTGAGATGGGAAGTGCTTTCATGATTGCTTCTAGGCCAGAGTGGCCCGAAAGAATTATCCGTGCAACCGATGGGTGTTTTTCATGAATTACTTTAATTAATTCATCACCACTCATTTCTGGCATCTTCATATCCGTAACAATACAAGCATAAGACTTTGTTTCTAATGCTAGCAAAGCATCCTTAGCAGAATTTACAAAATTAAAGTCCCATTCATTTTTGTATTTATGTAAGAGCCTTTTCAAGCCACTAGTCACATTCACTTCATCATCTACAAATAAGACGCTAGGAGTTGGCAACTTTCAGCTCCTCTTGTTGGTTTTTTATAGGTAGTTCTATTACAAATGTCGTGCCTTCACCTACAGTGGATTCAACATTAATAGTGCCTTGGTGTTTCTCTACGATTGTTTTATAAACCATAGATAATCCTTGTCCCGTACCTTTCCCTACTTCTTTTGTAGTATAAAATAAATCAAAAATCTTCTTTAATGATTTATCGGGTATCCCATTGCCATTATCTTTTATAGTAATATTAGCTAATTCGCCTTTAGCGCTGGTAGAAATAAATATTTCGCCATCAATTATTTCTTCTTTATTCTTATTCCTTTCATCAATTGCGTGTGCAGCATTAACTATCATATTTAAAAAAACTTGTTTAATTAAATTTGAGTGGCCATATATCATCGGTAATGACTCATCAAGTTCAAATGAAAGGTTCGCTAAATATTTCCATTCATTTTTACATACGACTGAAGTATTTTTAATTGATTCATTCAAGTCAAAGGGTCCGCCTTCCTCACTCCCAGGGTGGGAAAAGTCTTTCATTGCTTTTACAATAGTCGATACCCTTTCAATTCCTTCAATAGACTGATTAATTGCATTTGGCATCTCTTCTTGCAGATAATCGATGTCATAAATGCTATGATAGTTACTGAAATTTTCTTTGATTGTATCAATTGATACTTCGTTCTCTTTAAGGTCATTACCCAATTTGTTGATCAAGTTGAATCCTCCTCTCATGGAACATTTCAAAAACTGCAAGTTGTCATTTATGAACTGAGCGGGGGTGTTGATTTCATGTGCAATTCCAGCCGACAAATGCCCTATAGACTCCATTTTTTGAGTCTCTTCCATCTTTAATGAAATTGCATCATTTTCTTCTTTGATTTTATTGTATTGAGTTAAATCCGTAATGGTAATGACTATATTGTCTATGCTCTTATTTTTATCGCGAATGACAGAAACACGTACCCAGGCTTCAATCACTTCATTATGTAAGTTTTTAACTTGCGTCTCATAGCCCTCTAGCTTCGAGTATGACAGTAAAGATTTAAGTGTCGAAAAACCATCCTGTTGGTGCAAGACTGAGCTTATGTTCTTATTTAATAACTGGTCTTTCTTGCATTCTAGTAATGTTTGGGCAGATGAATTAACAAATGTAATTTCACAATTTGGATTAACCAATAATATCCCATCTTTTTGTGCATTGATGATATGTATGAATAATGCTCTTTGGTCTTGAATATTTTTTTGATATTCGCTCTTAGTCTTTAAAACTTCAGTTTTAAATTTATAGCGGTCAATAGAAAACTTTAAAATCCTTTTTAATACTGATATTTCAGGAAATTTATTTTTTTCAATATAATCTTCCGCGCCTTGTGTCAAACATTTTTCTGCAAACTCGTTATCACAAGAGCCTGTTAAAACAACAAAAGGTAAATTGACTTTATCCGTATGAATTTTTAGTTGATATACAGTATCAAGTCCCGAAGTATCGACTAATCCTAAATCAGTCAAAACAATGTCAAATTCATGTTTATATAATAGATCAACACCTTCTTTTAGGCTTGGTGCTGATCTAAATGAGATGTTTACATAATCACTATCTTTTAATCGTTCTTTAAAAAGTTGAACATCTGGCTCATTATCTTCTAAGAGTAATATGCGTATTATTTGATGAGGCATGAAAATAGACTATATTTTAAATATATTATTTATATCGGCAGTCCTCTTTTTATGTTTAGTTTCAAAATTGATATTTAAGTGATTAAAAATAAATGTGAAGCAACAGTTTTAAGCGATGAACTGTATATATTCAGTTTGTATAATAAAAATTTTCTCCTTGGATAGGTGGATACGGTAAATCAGGCTATAGAATTTGGAAATTCGGTTATTGCTAAGAATGCGAATATTGAACCACTAATCAGTAAAATTAATATAATTCTAGAAATATGCATATGAATGTTAGGGTCATTATGAATCTATTACAGCAAGAGTTAATTTCAGCTTAATGTTATCTTGTAATTAAATAGAAAATATTCAAGCAATGTGACCATAATGTGCCACATTGTAGATATGTAAAGGCCATTGTTGTACGTTTAAGTCACAGTAGATGTTTGGGAAGCATCGTAAGAAACTGTATTTATTAATTGAGGAACATTCAGTTAATTTTGAAAATCCTCGTGTCGGTGGTTCAATTCCGCCCTCGGCCACCATTGCTCAATTCCAGAGTCAATCCTAGCAGTGCGGGCCAGAGCGCTGTTGCAGCAAGCAATAGAAATGATAATGCCCATGCAATGTCTGCTGATACTGAATATTGATGCAAAATATATATTAATAACCCGTCTCGAATACCGATGCCCGCTAGTGAGATGGGTAGCATGGTTCCAATAATAATGATTGATCGTATCCACCCCCAGTCCAATATGCTAAGGCTTAATCCCATTGAAGCGCTAATTGCTGTGAAGGCGAAAATGCCAACGATGTGCGGTAGTATCGAAAGAATAACTAAATAAAGTAGATCTAATGTAGATAGTTTTTGAAACTCTTTAACTGTAGCAACTAATTTCAATAATTTTGAAGATAGCTTGTTACTTGTATTTTGAAGTTTATCTTCAATAAGATTTGAAAACTTAGTATTCGATAATAAGATTATTAACAATAATAATGATGAAAATATTAGAAAAATTAAATATGTTAATAGTAAAGGCAAATTAGGTTTTGCGAAAAATAAACAAAATAAGCCAACGAAACACAAGCCAATTGTAGCTAAGATGCGATCGAACATTATTGTAGAGATGATTTCTGGTTTTTTTTCTTTTTTTATTTGCGTGAATTTGTAGAAAAGAATTCCTATATTAGCAAGGGTCCCTCCTGGGATGAATAGTTTGTAATAAAAACTAATTAAACGAATACGAAAGACTTGCCATAGTTGGATATCGATTTTTTGTTGGTCCATCATCAATTTCATGCGAACTGACATTAAAAATAAGCTGATGGTAATAAGAACTAGTGCAGCTGCAAACCACTTTAAATCTGAATTTAGAATAGATTGATAAACCTGCTGCAACGGAATAATTTGTGTTAGATACCAAAATATTATCAAGGTAACAAATGCTTGTAGGGAGTATTTCCAATGTCTCATTTAAAATTAAATTCAGGATCTTATCTGTTCTGATTGGCTGCTTAGATTTATATGTTAAGCAATGAGTCTAGATATTCCTGACATAAAATCTGGTTTAGCTTGATCAACCATATTAAGTAAGGTTGGTGCTATGTCTGCGGCATTAATCTCAGTTTGGTTTAATTTAGAAAGATTATCGGTTAACAGCAATAAACCTTTTTCTGAATCATGGTGTGGAAGGTAGCCATGGTATGCAACATGCTTTGGATTGAGTATGCGATTTCGCTGTTGCGGGTCTTTAACACCAAATACTAGATTTACGAGTGGATGATAGAAGTCATGAGGGAAAAGCAGATAGCCTGGTTCAGGAATGAAATAAACTTCACCATAATCTGGGCTTTTAAAATCAATATTAAATTTATGCAAATCCTCAAAATGTAATATATTTCCAGGAGTAACTTCTTTTAGTGCTTTTAAGATTTGTTCGCGCGCGCGGTTTGAGTGGAACCAAAAGCGTGCTTGCATGGGTTGGATGTAATAGTTGAATTCATTCTGAGGCACATCTATTTGGTTAATCTTCTTTTTAATATTGATGTCACCTATCACTTTTTCCTGGCCATGGTCTGAGACAATTACCATGCGAATTCCTTTAGATTCACATTTTTCATATAAATTTCTTAAAAACGAATCCACTTGACTATAAACATCTTCAAGTTTTTCCTCTGTATTTAATTGCCAATGTCCTAGCATGTCTAAGGCATGGAATTGTAAGAATTCTAATTTTGCGTCACCATTTGCAACATTAGAAACTAGCGTCTGCTGGTCATTAAGTCGATCTGAAAAAGAATATATGATGTTGCCTTGGTCCATGCTGTTAAGGATAGATGGAACATTTCCGAGCTGTTGTAAAAGATCACTAGTATTTGCACGACCACGAAACTTTACACGTCGTAATTCAAAAGCTCTTCTTCGTCTTGGAGGAATTGTAGGGACATCACAATCATGAAAAAACTGATGACGGAATGCTTGTATGGCAACGGTAAATATATCTGGAATTTTGTCAGTTAACTTTTCTTCTCTTACACTGTCTAGTGACTCTTTAGTTTTTAATTGCCAGATTCCATGCTCATGAGGGTTCATGCCTGTAATGAGTGTAGAAAGTACCTCGTTACTAGGGTTTGTGAATATTTTTGACCAAGCATAGTTTTTCAAGCACTCAGATATAAAAGGTGTCCAGCCTTTAGAAAGGTTTCTTGTATCCATTCCAGGGATATAAGCAATAAATACTTTGTTATTATTCATAGTTGCCAAGATCTAAATAGATAAATAAGTCTTGATTATACAGAGAATAAATATAGGCAATTTCAGCATTAATGCTATTTTTAAGTGATTATCATCACACTAGAACGATTACTTCATATTGGCTAAAAATATTGAGGGTGAATTCTTTATAGCATTTAATATTCTATTCAATGTTATGTTGGTACTATAGTTAATTATTTAGGATTAGTGGAAATTAAAAGGAGTAGATGTAATGTCAAAAACAATTGAAAAAAATGAAACCAAGTCTAACTATGAAGCTAAATCTTTAACAAGGCGGGAAGTACTTTGTATGGCAGCAACTGCCTCTGCAACTGCAACATTAGCAAGTGGTGTTACCTTTGCAGCCAGTTCTGAGCATGACCATGCACACCATTCCAAAAATGAGAATGAAGCATTGATTGATTCTGCTTTTGATTGTATTAAAAAAGGCCAGTTATGCATGGATCATTGTATGGAGCTTTTTAAAGCCGGAGATAATTCAATTGCTGAATGCGCAGATAGTGTTAATGAAATGCTGGCGATGTGCACTGCGTTAACGCAGATGGCAGCCTATAGATCTAACCACTTAAGTGGGCTAGCAAAAGTATGTATGGATGTATGTTTAGACTGTGAGAAAAAATGCAGAGAACATGAAGACAAGCATGCTGAATGTAAAGCCTGTGCAGATTCTTGTGTTAGTTGTGCAGATGAATGTGAAAAACTCTTAGTGTAAGTTATTGCACAGTTACTGTTAAATTATAATGGCTTCTGATTGTATTTTTTGTAGGCGAGTAGATCTTGTGTATCAAGGTGATCTTACTTTTATCAGTCAAGATAAATACCCAGCTTCTCCCGGGCATATGCTGATTATCCCTAATCGGCATGTGCCTAATTATTTTGACTGTACTAAAGAAGAATTAGCAGAATTATGGGATAACGTAACGCTGGCTAAGCAAATGGTTGAGAAAGACCATGCGCCTGATTCTTATAATATTGGTATTAATGTAAGTAAAGTAGCCGGTCAGTCGGTACCACATACTCACATTCATTTAATACCAAGATACGAAGGAGATGTTGCTGACCCTAGAGGGGGTGTTAGGAATGTGATTCCTAATAAAAGAACATACAAGGAATAATTTTTAATAATAGTATTTTGTTGTATTCAGGAGACTCTTTTTAGAATTAGTATCTGAAATGAGTCCCTAATTATTCATCACCAAATTTTTCGTTGTAATCTTCTATGGCTGCATTGACTACAGTGGCGGCATGCTCATATCCATACGGTTCTCCAACCGATACATGAGAGACCTCGCCCGGTAGGACTTTATAGGTTTCAAAATAGTGTCTTAAGCGGTCTATCATTGAAGTTGGAAGTTCAGAGATATCTTTAACTTCACTCCATATTCTGTCATTTTCAAGCACTGCAACAATCTTGTCATCGGCTTCACCTCCATCCAGCATCGGTAAACCACCTACCACACGGGCATTTAATAGTACTTCGGAACGTTGTATGAGGTGTTCGCCGATCACGCAAATATCTAGCGGGTCAAAATCACCTGATTTGGCTTCTGGCCCCATGAGTGCACGGACACGTTCAGCACAGTAGGTTTGAGGAATAAAGCCATACAGTGTTGGGGGTAATGATGAAGTGCGATGAGGGCGATCCACGCGAAGATAGCCTGTGGTTTTATCTATCTCATATTTTACTAAATCAGAGGAAGTAATTTCGATATAGGCATGTACTACTGTAGGCGCATCTGGCCCGACTTCTATACCGTGCCATGGGTGTGGTCGCCAATGATTAAAGGTAGGTTTGGTCATAGTATTTTTTGGGTTATCTTTTTGGTTATCTTATTAAATTAATTGTGGGCGATATAAGTTTGAGGTAAATGTAACAAAGACGCGACAAGATTCAAAACATTGAACCATATCTTATCTCGTAATAGTGCTGACTTTAGGGGTAGATCACGCATTAACAAGAATTTAAAAGAAAAAATTGTAAATTTAATGAAATGCTAAGTATTTCAGTATCGCTCTATACAGAATGAAGTGTACTAATTTTATCCAGATTAAGGCATATTCCATGCCCAGCTCAGCAAGGTGCTGGAAAATAAAAGTAGCTATAACCACTGGATATAATTTTGTCTGAATCATTAAGAAATATTGCAATTATTGCTCACGTCGACCACGGTAAAACAACCTTGGTGGATAAATTGTTAGCCCAGTCTGGCACTCTGGACCGAAAGAGTATGGATGCGGAACGCGTCATGGACTCCAACGATCAAGAGCGTGAGCGTGGCATTACTATTTTGGCAAAAAATACTGCCATCTCATGGAAAGATCATCGTATTAATATTGTTGATACTCCCGGACACGCTGATTTTGGTGGTGAAGTGGAGCGTGTGCTCTCCATGGTAGATAGTGTTTTACTGCTCGTGGATGCGGTTGATGGACCGATGCCACAAACGCGTTTTGTTACCCAAAAAGCTTTTGAACGGGGATTAAAGCCTATTGTAGTGGTAAATAAAATTGACCGTGACGGTGCAAGACCCGATTGGGTGGTGGACCAGGTTTTTGATTTGTTTGATCGCTTAGGTGCAACAGATGAGCAACTTGATTTTCCGATAGTGTATGCATCAGCTCTAGAAGGCATTGCCGGGCTAGAAATAGAAGCTATGCATGAAGATATGACTCCAATGCTCGATTTAATCATTGAGAAAGTCCCTGCTCCCGAAGTAAATTCAGAGGGTGCTTTGCAAATGCAGATTAGTGCACTGGATTATAATAGTTATGTGGGCGTGATTGGCGTAGGACGCATCACGCGTGGAGTGATTAAAAGAAACATGCAAGTTGCGATCGCCAATGCCAATGATAAGACCCGTAACGGCAAAATACTTAGTGTTATGACCTACCACGGTCTGGATCGAGTGGAAACCGAACAAGCGGAAGCCGGTGAAATTATTTGTATCACAGGTATTGATGGCTTGAATATTTCTGACACGATCTGCTCTCCTGAAGCTGTCGAAGCCATGCCACCACTTTCTGTTGATGAACCCACTATTAGTATGACATTCCAGGTCAACGATTCACCTTTCGCGGGACAAGATGGAAAATTTGTAACCAGTCGTAATATTAGAGAGAGATTAGATAAAGAACTTATACATAATGTTGCCTTACGTGTGGAAGAGGGTGACACGGCTGATAAGTTTAGAGTTTCGGGTCGTGGTGAATTGCACTTAAGTGTATTAATAGAAACCATGCGACGTGAAGGTTTTGAGTTAGGTGTGTCACGTCCTGAAGTGATACGCAAAGAGATGGATGGTGTAATGTGCGAGCCGTTTGAGCAATTAGTAATTGATTGTGAAACAGAGCATCAAGGCTCAGTACTTGAAGAACTAGGAGAGAGGCGTGCTGAAATTAAGAATATGGAACCGGATGGTAAGGGTCGTATTCGACTTGAATTTATTGTTCCTGCGCGTGGTTTAATTGGGTTTCGATCTCAGTTTATGACCATGACTTCTGGCGGCGGCATCATGACGCATATTTTTGATCATTATGGTCCTGTAAAAGCGGGCCCGGTGGCAAAGCGTCAAAATGGAGTGTTAGTCTCGATGGTGTCTGGTAAGGCTCTTGGTTACTCGTTATATGCTTTACAAGAAAGAGGGCGGTTAATTATTGATCCTGCTGTAGAAGTATATGAAGGTATGATCATAGGTATTCATAACCGTGATAATGATCTAGCAGTGAACCCAATTAAGGGTAAGCAGCTTACCAATGTACGTGCATCCGGAACGGATGAAGCGATTACACTCACTACACCCATTAAACATACCCTTGAGCAAGCGTTAGAATTTATTGAAGAAGATGAATTGGTTGAAGTTACACCGAACCATATACGCTTACGTAAAAAACATCTTAAAGAGATAGAGCGTAAACGTGCAAGTCGTAATGTAGCAGCGTAGTGAGTTACAAGTTGAGCTGCCACTGAGTCACTTTATAAAACTAAGATTTATTAATAGCCCTGGTTATGGTTTTAGCTTACTCAATTATTTATTGCTGTTAAAACAAATTTCCATTCACTAAAAAATGAGCCCAAATACTGGCGGCATAGCCTAGGGCTATCGCCCAAGACCATTTTAAATGTGAAAAGAACGTATAGACACCACGCGCTTGCCCCATTACGGCAACCCCAGCAGCAGACCCTATAGAAAGCATAGAGCCACCAACACCAGCGGTAAGTGTGACCAGTAACCATTGCCCATGACTCATGGTGGGCTCCATGGCCAACACAGCAAACATCACTGGAATGTTGTCAAATAATGCTGATAAAAAGCCAACCAGAATGTTTGCATTCGTAGCGCCCATTCCCTCGTACATTAATTCAGAGCCCAGCGCCATATATCCCAATGCGCCTAAGCCACCTACACTTAAAATCACTCCATAGAAAAACATGAGCGTGTCCCACTCGGCACGTTCAATCGATTTGAAAATATCAAATTTCTCATGCAATCTTTTTTGACCCCGTCCTCCGGGCGTTGCGTCATCCTCAATATCCAGCGCTTCGTCTTCAATCTCATCAATGCCTTCGCCTTCAAATGAGTCTTTGTCTGTCATTTTTAAGTAATACCCAAAAAACTT
>CAZFEP010000069.1:0-11415 GCA_964517365.1 uncultured Thiotrichales bacterium
AGCCTCAATTATTCAGCCTTAATTATTCAGATTGGGTTTTAGTCATCATAAACTTGGCATTGTGCATACGCTTGTAGAGCTGGGCACACTCCGGCAACACATTGTCAGTAAATTCTTGCCTAGACATCTTTTTCTCAGAGGCATATTTTTTAACAAGTTTGATATACATATCGCATATTGCGATTTCATTTTCGTAATTTTTTTCTTTTCTAGATAACACGGCTACTTGTTCGAAATATTTGGGTGCGGGCATGATTCCAGTATCTACCGACTTTTGAATCTCCTCCCTGCAACTGTCCACAACGGTTTTCATATCTGCTTCGTCTTCTAGCAAACGTTGTGTGTCAGCAGGAAAGTCTTTAAGAGGTATTACTTTTCTAATAATTGTATTTAACTTGTTCGCAGCCATCATGTGTTCCCTATATGATGAATTTAAATTTGATGAATCTATATTCATACAAAAAAATGTGATCGTGCTTTGATCCCCGACAAACGGATAATTAAATTGTATGAAGTTATACTTGCTTCAAATAAATGGAATTCAGCTTGTACTACTGATTTTGGCGCTACAAATGTACTTGTAGCCACATTAGATTGATTATTTTGGTGTAAAACTATATGAATTGAGTAGGTTAGTAGCGCGTGTGTGGCGGTCATTCAATCTCGTGTAATCCATAACAGAATCGGTAATGCTACTTAAATCACTTGATGCTCGATGAGCATATAAATGCGGTGTACTGCTTGTATTTTCATAAGTATCTCGTCATTATATTGTTGCAAAGATATCAATATAATATATAATGATGTATATACATCAAAGGAGAATATCATGAGTGCACAGGTTCAGAGCTTGCCTTCTGAAGGTGGTGTTTTGGCTAAAGCCCTGTTGACTAGTAAAGAGCATTTAGGTTTAACCAATACCGAGCTAGGGGAAATTATTGGTAAAGACCGTACTTACTTTACGCGTTTGCGCAATCACAATGTGCTTGAGCCTGATAGCAAAGAAGGCGAATTGGCACTGCATGTAATACGTGTTTATCGATCTTTATATGCATTAGAAGGTGGCGATATTGAAGCCATGGAAGAGTGGTTGAACACGCCTAATAAACATTTATGTGCAATTCCTAAAGAACTGCTTAAAAATATTCAAGGCCTCGTGCAAGTAGTGGAATATCTTGATGCAATGCGTGGCAAGGTATAAAAACTTTAGAAGTATAGAAGTTTATAAATTAATAATAGTAATGCCGCTCTCTATACAACAAGAGAATATAAAACCGCTAAGTGCTGAAGTTTTTCGTGTTGCCGAGTCACAGCAAAAAGTAGCCACTAATATGTTGGTAGATACTTTGGAAGAGCAACAAATATTGGAAGAAATGTTAGATCAAGTTAAACCTAGTATTCCACAAGAATGCGAGTCATTTGATTATTTGATTTATTCACCTTTTCGATACCCACCACTTAAGCATGGCTCACGTTTTGGTAAAAAAACACATCCTAGTATTTTTTATGGCTCAAAAACTATATTCGCTGCGTTTGCTGAGCTCGCATATTACCGTTTTGTATATTATGACGGCATGAAGATAGCGCCTAAAAAACAGCAGAAAGTAACACAGCATACTTCTTTTAATGTTGATGTGCATACATTGTGGGGTGTTGAATTGAATAACCCACCATTCAAAAAATATGTCCGTAAATTAAGTGATCCAACTGCTTATGGTGATTCACAAAGGATAGGTGAAGCAATGCGTGAGAAAGGCATTGAGGTGTTCACGTATTTTTCTGCTCGTGCTATTGATGAAGTCAATGTCGGAGTATTTAGTTGTAACGCTGTGCAGAGTTATGCGCCTAAAACATTGCGACATTGGAGTTGTATTACTCGAGACAAAAATGTAACGATTCGAAGTCTTGATGATAGCTGGGATAATATAAGTTTTGAGCGCAATCAATTTTTAGTGGATGGCGTGCTTCCGTCGCCAGCGGTTTAAATTAAATTTAAAGGATGGATAGAGATGTATAAAACATTAATTTTTCTTGTATTGATGAGTGTGCAGACTGTGTTGTATGCAGATGATAATTATTGTTATCAAAAGCCTGATAAATGTGCAGCCGGGGATGTTCTTATTCTTGCGCTTTCAGAAGAGGTGGCGAAATATTGTGACTTTGATAAGCAAATTGCACCACTGCGTCGTCATACGACTTCCAGTTCTTTCAATAATCAGGAAGTGGTGTGTGTTAAAAGAGTATCGCCGCGTAAAAAACTAAAATAACGACAGCACTTATAGTGACTATGATAATTTAAGTTGTAGTGCTTGTAGATGATTTTTTAAGATGTTCAAGGTTTCTTCTGTATAGCTGGCATCAGGGTTGTATAGCAAGTTGTTAAGCATGGTCACCGTAGGTTGATAAATCTGCTTGTCTAAATTCCGTTTTTTGCAGGCGCTTTCTACAAATAGCGCAGGGCTTTCGTGAGGTTTTCGTATAACCCCTAGTTTAGCCATACGCTTTGAGAAGTGTTGAAACACTTTGACAACAGGATGTGTCTTTTTGCCTCGACCTGATAAAAATAGTGAAATGGCTACAAATATAGTACTAAGAAATGCACCGGCTAATAAAACTATTGCGATCTTGAAGGCTGTGACTTTCCCTAACAATTTTTCTAGTAAATTTATTTGTAACTCTGAATTATAGCCAATAATAAATAAATTCCAGCGATGCTCTATTGATTCAAATAAGAACATAATTTTTTGCAAGGTAGGCATACGATTGATTCTTGCATTTGAAAATATTGATAATGAATTCAGGTCATTTTCAGGCAATGCAGCACTTAAACCGTCGTGAATTCTGGAGGGTGCAACTGCAGCCGTAGGGTCGATGCGTTGCCAGCCTTTTTTGGGTATCCAATATTCTACCCATGCATGGGCTAAATATTGCCTCACCACTACATGTTTAGTTATCGGGTTAATTTCACCCCCTTGATATCCTCCAACCATGCGGGCGGGAATGCCAGCGGCCCTTAACATGTATACGGTTGCGCCTGCGTAATGTGTGCAAAACCCTTGACGTGTTTCAAACCAGAATTGATCAATACTATTTTCTTTTTCTAATTTGGGTGGTTCAAGAGTGTAATGAAAAGGTTGGTTGCGAATATTTTCTTGTATTTTTTCTACAAAGTCTTCTGGGTTTTTTGATTCGGCATATAGTTTTTTAGCAAATAAAATTGTCTGCGGGTTGTCGTTATCGTCTATTTTTGTGGTCAAGTTACGTAAGAATTCAGGAAGCCATGTGTTGAGTGTTACGTTTGGGTAGGTATTCACTTCATATTTTAATAAAGATTGTACAGGCAGACGATTAATAAGTTTGTAATCCCATGTGGTTCCCATTGAAGATGTTTGAGGAATGGCTAAATCCATACCTACAAGCCATCGGTTATAAGTAGGTTCTAATAGGATTGAGTACGCAATGTTATCTTCTGCCTCATGATTAATTTCGGGTATAAACCAGGCTATTTCTGGGTTGTTATTCCAATCAATTTTATTGATATTGCTAAATTTGGCAGGAATATCAGTTTCAGACCACGTGCCGTTTTTGAAGTTGGTATACACACGACCACGCCAATACAAATCGCTGGTTGCAGGTGGCGTATCTTTGAATATAGCTCGAAATGCAATTTCATTAGAAAGAGAAAGTTTGGCAATGTCACCCGGTGTCATTTCAGAGCTTAAACCACTGCGGGCTTGTTGATTAGGGCTGGAGATTGACCATATTGGTCCAATTCTTGGGAATATAACAAATAAAACAATCATCAATGGAATGGCTTGAGCCAGGATTTTGCTGGCTATTTTTACTGATTTAAAAATTTCGACACGAGTATGAAACTGATTCATGCCGATAGTAGCTGCAGTCACAAGTATGAGTGCGCAAAGTTCGTATATAACGATGCCAATACTATGGTTGAAAATAAATTCTATGGCGATGACAAAGTACGCTATAAACACCACAACATAAGCATCTCTCTGTGTTTTGGTCTCTAAAAGTTTAAGAGAAAATGACATTATTAATAATGCAGCCCATGTCTCTAGGTTTTGAGTGACGCCTTCCGACAAGACTACTGCGGTGCCGCAAATAACAACTAACAAAGCCTTCATCCAAATCGAGAGAAAGTTACTGCGACCAATAAAAATTCTCCAGCGCCACCAAACACAGAAAAGACCAGCACCAATAATCCAGGGTGAGACTTGAGCAATGTGAGGAATCGTGACAATCGAAAATGCTGCCATTAGCATGAGCAGACTATTTCTTGGTATCTGGGCGGCTACACCGTGCTGCCATTTTTTATTCTGTTTAGAGCTAGTGCTCACGTTCTAATCCAAATAGTGCTAACTCTTTCAATACAGTGTCTAAGTGTAATTTCCCCGTATTAGGTTTGATTTCAATATGAGGTAGTTTTAATCCAAACTCTCGATCACTTTTATATGCATTGAGTGCTAAGCCTGTTAAACGACTCAGGCGTAATTCGGTGTCTCCTTCAAGTTGATGCCAGTCGAAAACCAAGCTTGAATCTGTATAGGCAGCAAATTGCTTGACTAATAATTCATCTTGACGTGCATAAGAACGCCATAGGATATGTTTTGGAGAGTCACCAGGATGATAATTACGCATATCATGAAAGTCATCGCTGCCTGTGCGGTGAGCAAGGAGTCCATCTTCGTCTTCGCTGTTATTTATGAATGAATAATCATGGAATAACGGTTTAGGGTAAATAATGGCTTGAGTGTCTAGATCAATCCAGGTCCAGGCGCGAAGTAATCCCAATGGATAAAAAGTTTCAACCAGTAGTCGTTTTGGGTTAAGCCAACCACGTTGCTTTGCATTTACAAATAATTGCACGGTTGTAGTGGGGTTCTCATGAAGCTCAGCCCATTGTTTAACTTCATTTGGCCAGCCTAGCTGTATACCTTCTCGCTTAGCGTTTTCAGGGCGACTCACTTTTACCGAAAATTCAATATCTTCACCCACAAAGCCAGTACCTGTTTTTTGTAATTCAAAACTAATACCTGAAAGGTTTCGAAAAGTATGAAAAATCGTAATAAAGAAAACACTGGAGAGCCAGAATGTTAATCCAAAAATAAGCGAGTTTTCATAGTTGATTGCTGCTAAGAGTAATGCAAATAGTAAAATTGAAAATGCAAAACCCGTTCGTGTAGGGAAGATAAAGATCGACTTTTGATTAAGGGTAATACTATGTTGAGGAGGTATGCGTTTATCTAACCAATGTTTAAATTGGTTGTTGAGAGGGCGCATTGCCCCAAATGGTATTTTTCTTGTGTGGTTACTAAGCGAGGACATCTACGCCAGTAAGTAATTTTTGAGCCAAAGAAATGCCACCATGTCCTGTAAAGTCAGAACTTCCTCTTAACCGATGTTCTACAACACTGGGGAGCACTTGTTGAAGGTCCTCGGGGATCACATGGTTACGCTTGTGAATGAGTGCCCATGCTTTGGCTGCACGTAATAGTGAAAGGGAGCCTCTTGGCGATAAACCAAATGCAAATTCACTCTCTTTTCTGCTGTATTCAACTAAACGTTGAAGGTAATCTAATAATGTATCCGTTACTTTTATTTTTTCTACTTGTTCTTGAATGGAGATTAATTTTTCAGTACTAATCACTGCTTGAAGTGTTTCTAATTTTTTTCTTTGATCACCATCCACTAATAATTTTCGTTCAGTTTCTTTGTCTGGATACCCAAGTTCAATGCGCATTAAAAAGCGGTCCATCTGAGATTCCGGAAGAGGATATGTGCCAGTTTGAGTTGCCGGGTTCTGTGTGGCGATGACAAAAAATGGTTTTGGAAGTGGGTGTGTTTCACCATCTACGGTCACGTTTTTCTCTTCCATTACTTCTAATAACGCACTTTGGCTTTTAGGCGTCGCACGATTAATCTCATCTGCGAGAAGCACTTGTGAGAATACAGGACCAGGCATGAAACGAAATGTAGATGTGTTTTTATCAAATATGGATACACCAATGACATCGCTAGGGAGTAAATCACTGGTAAATTGTATGCGATTGAATTCCAAACCTAATACTTGCGCTAGAGTATGAGACAACAGCGTTTTCCCCATTCCCGGTAAATCCTCTATCAGTAAATGCCCATTAGCAAAAAGGCATGCGAGTGCAAGACGAATTTGTTTGTCTTTGCCCAGCAATACACTGGACACACCATCAATGACGGCCTCAATGGTTTCGGTCTGAGAAGTGTTCACTTCGGTGAGTTGAGTAGCGCCGTATTCTTTGGTCATAGTTATTAAATCTCTTGATCTTCAACTTTAACTTTTCATCAAATATTCGACTAGGTCATTGGTCAGATTTATGAGTTCAGATGAGCGGCAAGCTTGTATATCTTCAAATGGGTAGAAAATGCCCAGTTAACAATGATTCACTTCTAAAGGCGTAGAGCTTCTGTATTTTGTGAGCCAGGTACGGTTTTGATGGCAGGGTAGAAAGCTATAGTGTCCACTAGTATTCGGAATTGTCCCGGATTTTACGCCGGGCAATTAAATAGGGAGTCAGAAAACAATGGAGAGAATTTCAATGAAGTCTAAATTTATAGCTACCATGCTAGTGTTAGCCGCAGGTCTTATGGTTGTACCCGCACATGCAACCGTGTACACCTATACAAATAATAGCCCTAAGCCAGTAATGCAAGACTACTCAACCAGTTGGAATACAGATACTGAAGTATTGTCACTTGCATCATCATGGAATAATTCAGCGGGCACAATCGATAGAATCGATTTTCTAATTTCCGATGGTGGTTCACCATGGAAGACTGTGCATAATGGCGTTAAGACAGAACAATTTTTGTTTTATAGCTTAAATTTATCTTCAAATGTAGTTTCTGTTAATGAGTACTTTGGTAGAAAGGCGATAGCCTCTTTCTCTGGGTTAATGGATATCACTGCAAACAGTTTTTCACTAGACTTTGATACGAATATGCTTGGTCTTGATGCGAACTCTTTTTCTCCACTTGCCTATAATGGTGCTGGGTATACTGAGGAAGTTGGAATTTGGCACTACTTATATAGTGGTGGCACAAGAGTAGAAACATTAGATATACATAATGGTCAAACGGTAGCAACTGTACCAGAGCCTACATCAATGGCTTTACTAGGGCTTGGTCTATTAGGTCTGGCGGGTAGAAAAAAGTTAATTAACAAGAATTAATTAATAAAAATGATTAAATAGAGTATTTAATTATAAAAAAAGCCGAAGTTTTCTTCGGCTTTTTTGTGCGCGTTAAAATATTTGCATGCTATTTCCAACCTACGGGTTCATAGCCTTTATCTCTCAAACAGCGTTCAACAATTTCTTTGTAAGCAGCGCTAGGGCCTTTGTTTTGTCGCATACCCGAGAACAAGCGACTCATGCCACGACTAATTGCACCTACTGCAGCTGCAGTGCCTGCATTTCCGGTAACTGCGCCCGTAGCAGCGCCTGTAGCGGCACCTTCTGTCGCGCTACCAGCAGTTTCTTTTGCGGTTTCAGCCGCACCACTTGATGATGCACCACTGTCTTTGGCGAGTTTAGTGCATTCATTTATATCTTTACGAACTTGTTCATTGCCCACTTCTTTTGCTTGTTCGTTGGGGTATAAAATAGGTTGAGAGCTTGCGCATGCGCCTAGAAGGGTAATTAAAGTAATGCATAGCACAGGTACTTTTAGAGAGTATGTTAAGTAAATATTCATATGCAGTATTATATGTCTAATCAATTGGTAATTAAGACAAAGTTTATGAACAATCGTTACAGGTGTTTACGGGATTTTTGCGTCTAGGTCTTCTACATTCACTTTGGGGTGCGCATACTTAAATTTTTCTAATTGTCGTGCTGCTTCAGCATAATCTTTACGGGCGACAAGTTGTTCTATCATTAATAACCAGTCTTCAACAGGTATGGGAGCGAATTCCTGTTCACTTTCTAAAGCTATGTCGGCATGTCGGTCTGATTCGGTGACAATAGTGTCTGCTTTTTGTGCTGTTGAATCAGTAGCGCTGCCTTTATGTTGTATCGCTTCACTTGAGAACGTTTCGGAGTGGCTGGAAAGAGTATCATCGTTAGATATTTTCATCTGTTTTTTAGCTGCATGAGGTTTGCTTGCCTTGGTAATGGGTGATTTTATTAAATTAGATTCTGTGGCTGCTGGGTTTGATAATATTGGGGTGCTATTTTTACTAGTATCATTTTTGCTAGTACCATTTTTACTGGCATCATTGTTATTAGCATCTGTGCTATTTTTATCCGCACGATAAGAATTCCCTAAACGATCTTGAGGGATTAAGCGCTCCAGTGATCGATCATGTTCTATTGTACTTATTGCCTCAGGTGCTTCTTCAGCTTTAGACGTAGTGGTAGTGGATTTTTTCTCTTTAAGCTGGATGGTATCGTTCTTTGTAGCTCCCAATGTACCCACTTCCTGTTCCATACTAGACGTATCATCGGCCATGGTTTCTTCTGTGCTAATGTCAGCTGATGAAGTTTTGCTTTTGAATAGTTCGTCTTTAGATTCAGTGGATCTGGAGGCTTCAGGTATGGGAGGTATCTCTAGTTGTTGTGGGCTTTGTTCTAGCTGAATAAGTAGTGCGAACACCACAACAAGGCTCGCAGCCATGGATAGTGGTACTTTCCATCCGCCACCAAAATGACTGCTTACTTTACTATTTTTTGCTTCGGGTTTGTTGGCAGTTGCAGCATAGTTAATGATCTCATTGTTAAGTTTAGTGGGTGGCTCTTCTTTGGCACCTTCTTTATAAAGGCGGGCAAGCACTTCATCGTCTTGATTGTATTTATTGTTTTTTGCAGTAGTCATTTTTATTTCAATATGGCTGCTTTAAGTTTATTTTTCGCATAGCGTAATCGGCTTTTTGCAGTTTCAGGTTTTACATTCGTTATTTCGGCAATTTCTTGCACGCTCATTTCTTTTTCAAAATGCAATATTGCAGCTTCTTTTTGATCTGCAGGCAGTTCATCTAATGTTTGCATAAATAATTTAGCTTTTTGTTTAAAAGTAAATTCATCTTCAGGGAGCGCTAAACTGCCTGAATCATTTGAGATTTCATCGGTTAGCTCTGCTTCATCAAATTCAATTACTTGAGAAGGCTTCGCTTTGCGATAAAAATCGACCAAAGTGTTATGTGCAATGGTGAATAAATAAGTCTTAAATTTTGCTTTGGGCGTATAGCGTGCCGCACTGTTTATCAATTTAATCCACACCTCCTGATAGAGTTCTTCAGACTGTTGACGATCACTGCAATTCTTTAAAAAGTAGCGATAGAGCATATCCTTATGCCTTTTATATAAGGCCTCAAAAGCAGCTTGCTCGCCTTGCTGGTATTGCAGCATCAAGCTTTCATCACTTATATTCGTGCCTGTTTCCGCACTCATTCCCATTTGCTCCATGGTGACAGAGTAGCGATGCGTTACAGACAGCGCAATAGTGGCTTCATAATTCTGTTCCTTCAACTATATAAACGATTCCCATTGCTAAAAGGGTTAGATGAGGAAGCATAGAATAAAGTGACTACCGTAGATTTGGCAGCCTTAAAACCACAACCTGAGTCTATATCTTTGATAGGATCCTAAAATGGCAAAAAAAATAGCTAAGATTAAAGTTTCTAGACGGTTACAGGATGTAAACGCATTTCATGTAATGAGTTTAATGGCTGAGGCAAAGAAGCTGGAAGCTGAAGGTCATCAGGTTATCCATATGGAAATGGGAGAGCCTGATTTTTCTACCCCACAACCCATCATTGATGCTGGTATCGAGTCTTTACAATCAGGTTTAACTCACTATACGCCAACACTGGGTTTACCTGCCTTACGTGAAGCCATTGCAAAATTTTATTTGACCGAGTACCAGATAACAGTATCTCCTGAACAAATTATCGTAACTCCGGGCTCGGCAACTGCGCTGCAATTAGTGTTAACGATGATGGTTTCAAATGGTGATGCAGTTGCAATTCCAGATCCAGCTTACCCAAGCACACATAATTTAGTGCGGCTGTTGGGCGGCAATGTGCTGCATATTCCTGTTAATGAAGACTCCACCTGGCAGCTTACGGCTGAATTGATTGAGGAGTACTGGGATGAAGCAATCAAGGCTGTGCTGATAGCCAGCCCGGCAAACCCTACAGGCACTATCTTGGAAGATGAGCAATTGAATAAAATTGCTGATTTTTGTGAATCAAAAGGTGTTTTTTTGTTATTGGATGAGATTTATCATGGTTTGGTATACGACTATGCGCCTAAAAGTGCGGTAGGTATTAATGATAATACGTTTGTAATTAACAGCTTTTCTAAATTTTATGGGATGACAGGTTGGCGCGTAGGTTGGATTGTTTCACCAAAAGATTATTTAGATGAATTAAATAAACTTGCGCAGCATACCTTTTTGGCCGCACCTACCCCCGGACAATATGCAGCCCTTGCTGCGTTTAGTGATGAAACACATAAGATACTAATAAAACGACGTGATGAATTTAAAGTGCGTCGAGACTACTTGTATGAGGCATTGCTTGGCTTAGGGTTTAAAGTTCAGGTTAAGCCACAAGGTGCTTTTTATATATATGCCGACTGTTCAGAATTATGTTCTGGATTAGGCCCAGAACTTGGTAATAATAGTTTTGAGTTTTCTCGAAAAGTGTTGCAAGAAAAGCATGTTGCGCTAACACCAGGGATCGATTTTGGAATAACCGGTGCCGAGCAACACGTACGATTTGCCTATACTACAAATATAGAAAATTTAAAAATTGGCATTCAAAGGTTGTCAGACTTTATAAGTTGAGTGGCAAGTTATAAGTTATGTGTTTTTAAGTGAGGTATTAATGTTGAAAAGGTTAGTGGGATATTCTCTATTTTATGTATTCATTATCTTTGCTGTTTCTTGTGGTGGAAGCGATATATCTAGTATCACTTCAGAAGAAGAGTTGAATGACGAAATAGAAGCTGGTGTAGTGCTGATGAATAATGAGCGCATGCATGATTTGTTACAGAGGATAGATCCAGAGCTGCAAGGGCAGTTAGGCTCTTGGGTAATTTCTCACGATACAATAAAAGCTCAAGTGATCACAGATGAAAGAGCTGACCGTATGCGAGTGATTGTACCTATTATAAAGCTAGAGGATATTGAAGAAGGCGAGTTGCTACGTTTAATGCAAGCCAATTTTGATTCATCTTTAGATGCGCGATACAGCGTTGCCAATGGAGTGGTTTGGAGTGCTTTCATACACCCGCTTTCAGAGCTATCCGATGAAGAGTTTATATCGGGGTTAGCGCAAGCCATTACTGCAGCGAATACATTTGGTTCAACTTATAGCTCAGGTGCCTTAATTTTTGGCAGTGGTGATAGCAGTGATCA
>CAZFEP010000070.1:0-8371 GCA_964517365.1 uncultured Thiotrichales bacterium
ATTCTATTTTTTACGAATCGAGGTTAATAATGATATTTAAAAAAACAATATTAAGGAATTTTAATTTCTTATCGATACTGTTTATGTTTGCCATGACGACAGGAAATGTTATTGCTGTTGAATACCCAACTGCAGAAGTGAATACAACGGGTCTTGCCGTTACAGACACTGAAGTAACAGTAGGTATTTTGCATTCAATAACAGGCACTATGGCAATCAGTGAGTCGGGTTCTGTTGAAGCAGAGAAACTTGCAATTAAGCAAATTAATGAGTCAGGTGGAGTGCTTGGCAGACAAATCAAAGTCATTCAGGAAGATGGCGCTAGTGATTGGCCTACCTTTGCAGAGAAAGCTCGCAAATTGTTGGTAAACGATAAAGTTGCAGCGGTGATGGGTTGTTGGACATCCGCTTCAAGAAAGGCAGTATTGCCTGTTTTTGAAAAAGAGAACGGCATGCTTTACTACCCAACATTCTATGAAGGTTTGGAGCAATCTAAAAATGTAATCTATACAGGTCAAGAGGCCACGCAACAAATTATTGCTGGTTTAGACTGGATTGCGAAAGAGAAAGACGCTAAGACGTTTTACTTAATCGGTTCTGATTATATTTGGCCACGTACTTCTAACAAAATTGCGCGTAAGCATATTGAGAATGTTTTAGGAGGCAAGGTTGTAGGTGAAGAATATTATCCTCTTGGTCATACTAACTTTGGATCCTTGATTAATAAAATTAAGTTAAAGAAACCTGATGTTATCTATAGCATCGTGGTGGGTGGTAGTAATGTTTCTTGGTACAAGCAATTAAAAGCAGCCGGCATTACTTCAGATAAATGGACTCTGCTTACTATATCGGTAACGGAAGACGAAATGTTAGGTATTGGTGGTGAGAACGTTGAAGGTTTTTATTCAGCAATGAAGTATTTCCAATCGCTTGATAATCCTAATAATGCTGAATTTGTTAAAGCATTTAAAGAAATGTGGGGCGAGGATAGTGTGATAGGAGATGTTACCCAAGCAGCTTATCTAGGGCCATGGCTATGGAAGTTAGCCGTTGAAAAAGCGGGTAGTTTTGATATTGATAAAATTGCTGAGGCTTCAGGTGGAATTGAATTTGATAAAGCCCCTGAAGGTTATGTTCGTATTCATGATACAAACCATCATCTTTGGAGTAAAACCAGAATTGGTGTTGCTAGAAAAGATGGTCAGTTTGATGTGATTTATGAATCTGATCTTATTGAACCAAATCCATTCCCAGAAGGTTATCAATAAAAATAAGCACTTAAATTTTAGAAAGAAATAGAGAGGGGTTTTTGTAACTAACTCCTGATTGCAAGGGCTCCTCTCATCTTAAGCAAAAAATTCATAACAAACTCAGTTTAAAGGAAGTCACATGTTTGAAGGTTACACAGCGTCTGAAGTTGGCTCAATTTTTGCCATGCAAGGATTCTCTGGGTTGAGTTTGTTTTGTGTTTTTCTATTAATGGCACTAGGGCTTGCCATTATATTTGGACAAATGGGCGTTATTAATATGGCGCATGGAGAGTTTTTAACGATTGGTGCCTATACGACGTTTTTTATATCAACTATTACTGAAAAATACGCACCAGGGTTTATGGATTACTATTTTCTTTTAGCCATTATGGTTGCCTTTTCAATAGCATTTATTGTCGGGTATGTCGTTGAGTTTTCTCTTATACGTTTTCTATATAAGCGGCCCTTGGATACATTACTAGCAACATGGGGCTTAAGTTTAATTATGCAACAAACTTTTCGCTCCTCTTTTGGGGCTCGTGAAGTAAGTCCGACTTTGCCAGATTGGTTGCTTGGTTCGGTTCAGCTTACCGACATAATAGAAATTCCAATTAACGGGTTATTGGTTGTAGGTGTAACCGCAGTATTAACTGGAATGGTTTTCTATTTAGTATTTAAGTCTCGATGGGGTTTGAAGGTGCGTGCAACGACACAAAATCGAGTTATGAGTGGTGCTGCAGGTATTAATACCAGCAAAGTAGACCGTTACACATTTGCATTAGGTTGTGGAATTGCCGGAGTTGCAGGTGCTGTGTTTACAACGATTGCATCAACTGGCCCTACAAGTGGGTCACTTTATATTGTAGATACATTTTTGGTTGTGGTGTTTGGTGGAGCAGCAAGTTTGCTTGGCACCATAGCATCAGCATTTTCAATTGCGCAGGCGCAATCAATTCTTGAATTCTTCTTATCAGGCTCAATGGCAAAAGTGATTACATTATTAACCGTAATTGTAATTTTGATGTTACGTCCTGAAGGTTTGTTCACCATTAAAGTTCGAAAATAAGGAATAAAAAATGGCTTTAAGTGTCACGCAAAGATTTTTTGGAAGTAAAACAGACCTGATTGGTTTATTAATTCTGATTGCATTCATCGCAGTTGTTTTGCCTTTATTTTTAGATATTTTCAGGTTGAATTTAGTTGGAAAATATCTGACCTATGCATTCGTAGCGTTAGGCTTGGTGATGTGTTGGGGTTATGGCGGTATTCTGAGTTTAGGGCAGGGGATCTTCTTTGGTTTAGGTGGTTATTGTATGGCGATGTTTCTCAAGCTTGAGGCATCTGATCCGGAGACAACTGCAATTCAATCTACACCAGGTATTCCTGACTTTATGGATTGGAATCAGCTGACTGAACTACCCTGGTTCTGGGTGCCTTTTGAAAGTCTTACTTTCGCATTGATTGCAGTTTTTGTAGTGCCTGCATTATTTGCATTCATTATTGGTGTGGCGATGTTTAAACGCCGTGTTACCGGTGTGTATTTTGCAATTATTACGCAAGCGATCGCCGCAATTCTAACGATTTTAATTATCGGTCAACAAGGTTTGATTGGTGGTGTTAATGGCATTACAGATTTACGAACTCTGCTCGGTTGGGATATCAGAACAGATTCAGCAAAATATATTCTCTACTACGTAAATATTGCGTTATTAGTGGTATGCATTCTAGTTGGGCGTTACATACTTTCAGGACGTGTAGGGAAGATTCTCCTAGCGCTAAAAGATAAAGAAGATCGTGTGCGTTTTTCTGGGTATGACGTTTCAAGCTACAAGATTTTCATATTTTGTGTAGCTGCTGCATTCTCTGCAGTGGGTGGTGCGATGTTTACACTGCAAGTTGGTTTCATGTCACCTTCATTTGTTGGCATTATTCCTTCAATTGAGATGGTGATTTATGCGGCAGTGGGTGGTCGGATGTCCTTAATAGGTGCCATATATGGAACCTTGTTAGTTAATTATGGCAAAACCGTTTTCTCTGAAAGCTTTCCCGAATTATGGTTGTTCTTGATGGGTGCATTATTTATAAGTGTAGTTGTGTTTTTTCCGAATGGACTTGCTGGAATCTTTACTCAACTGCGAGAAAAGTTCAGCAATAAAAAATCAAAAAATGATAATGATAATAAGGGTGCAGATGTTTCTGAAGATAAAGGTGATCCAGGAATAAATGATGAAGACTCTGAAAATACACAATCAGTAAACATATAGGCAAACACATAAGGTGGTATAGGGTGACATATGATAGGTAACAATTCTGATTATTTATTGTCAATCGAAGATCTGACAGTTTCGTTTGATGGCTTCAAGGCTGTAGATGATGTCAACATGTATATTGATAATGGTGAATTGCGCGTAGTAATCGGCCCTAATGGTGCAGGAAAAACTACATTGTTGGATCTAATTTGTGGAAAAACTTCTGCTAGTAGTGGTTCAATTAAATTCAATAATAAAGAATTGCGTGGATTAGCAGAACATAAAATTGTTGAATTAGGTGTAGGTAGAAAATTTCAAACACCTTCGATTTATGAAAACCTAAGTGTCTATGAAAACTTAGAAGTTTCCTATCCAGAGGGCCATAAAGTTTTATCCGCAATATTTTTTAAAACTACAGATAAAATTGATAAAGAAATACAACGTATTGCAAAAGAAATTTACCTTGAAGACACATTGGATATGGAAGCCTCACTTTTGAGTCATGGCCAAAAACAATGGCTAGAGATTGGTATGTTGTTGATTCAAGACCCAGAGCTGCTGATGTTAGACGAGCCGGTGGCAGGTATGAGTGTTAAAGAACGTGAACAGACAGCAGATTTGCTTAAACGTATTTGTAAAGACCGTAGCGTGATTGTTATTGAGCATGATATGGACTTTGTCGAAAAAATAGCCAGTAAAGTAACAGTGTTGCATCAGGGTAAAGTGCTGGCTGAGGGAAACATGCAAGAAGTACAAAGCAATGAAAAAGTTATTGAGGTATATCTTGGGCATTAATGAAAATATTAAGCCAGAATCTATTCAAGTTAAAATGTATATCGGAGAGAATCACTAATGTTAGAAGTAAATAATCTGGATGTTGCATATGGGCAAAGCAATGTCATAAGAGATATGAGTCTATCAACTGGCAATAGTGAAACGCTTGCGATCATGGGCAGAAATGGCATGGGCAAAACAACATTGTTCAAATCATTGATTGGAATATTGCCTACTCATACTGGCAGCATAAAAATTGATGGTAAAGATATTACGAAATTCCATCCACACCAGCGGGTTGAAAGTGGTATTGCTTATGTTCCTCAAGGACGGATGATATTTCCTACTCTTAGTGTGAAAGAGAATATTGAAACCGGTATGGAATCTGTTAAGTCTAAGAGAATTCCGGATGATATCTATTCACTATTCCCTGTTTTGCACGAAATGCGTAACCGTAAAGGTGGTAATTTGTCTGGAGGCCAGCAACAACAGCTAGCCATTGCCAGAGCGCTGGTTTCTAACCCTAAAGTGCTTTTATTGGATGAACCAACAGAAGGTATTCAGCCTTCAATTATTAAAGATATTGCTCGAATACTAAACGAGATTAGTGAGTTAAGAGAAATCACTATTGTAGTGTCGGAGCAAGTGCTTCATTTTGCACTGGAAATAGCCGATCGTATTTTGGTCATCGATAGAGGTCAGTTTATCTATGAGGGTGATCGTGACGAGGTTGATACTGATAAAATCAGTAGTTATCTTTCGGTATAAATTTATCGAGTTAGACTATACTTACATAGCAATAAAAGGATTTATTGTATTTATGATATTCACTGAAGAGCTCAGCGTGCTTCTCCTAAACGCGATTATATTTTCTATGATTATGACCGTATCCATTACATCAATTAAAAAGCTAGTCAAAATACTAGTCTAGTCAACAGTTTGTATACTTAATGGTTTTAGACTAATTATTTTTAGCTAAATACTTCCCGATATAAGCCAGCATGAAAAACTTGGCGTGCATCCATATTAATTTTCAGACCTTCTGAAAATTTCACTTGGTTACACTTATTATCAAGATGTGGAAGAAGGGCGTCTTCTATTAATTTTGAATGCTCAAAATCAAGTTCAATGTGTCCGATAAATAGTTCCAAAGCACTATCATTGATTTCTGGGATATTTTTTAAGCCTTGCAAGAGTAATTTATAATACTTTGGAATAGTGTGTTCACTTGCAACACCCACGGCAGCTACTGCAGATAGCCAATTTTCACTTTGTGTAAGTCGCATCATTGTATTTATATACAGTTGTAATTCAGGAATGATTTGTTGTTTTTCTATCTCTTCCTGGTCAAATTCAAGTGCATACATAAATTTCCGATATTGCTCCATATGAGAAAATTCTATTTTCCCCAAGCCATATTCATCATGCAGTATTTCTGATAAGACGAACTGAATATTTTCATCTGGTGTAATGCCAAGCGTATTAGCTTGATATAATCTTGTGCGCAGTATGTGTGGATAATATAAACGCGCAAATATTTTCGCTTTGGTGCGAGAAAAAACTTTTTGTGATGAGATAGTAGTAATAAATTCATCATTAAAAAAAGAATGATGTAAAAGTTTATTCTTTTCTTGTTTTAAAAATTCAGTTCCCTTCAAAGTCGCTTACCTACATTCAAAAATATCTTAACTATAAGAATACCTGTTTGTTCGTTTTGAGTAAGTATCTTGATGGAGTAGGTTTAGAGAGAATAGGCTCAGATAAATAGGATAAGAAAGAATGGCCAAAAAATAGTTCATAAACTGGGTTCGGATAAATATAAATTCAAAAAAAACGCCAAATAAAAATTTGGCGTTTTTTTAGGTAAAGTTGAGCGCTAAGATTTAAAGTAACGGTGCAATCACTAAACTTACGATAGCCATTACGTTAATTAAAATATTCATTGATGGGCCAGAGGTATCTTTGAATGGGTCACCTACTGTGTCACCTACTACTACTGCAGTGTGTGTATCCGAGCCTTTGCCACCCAAGTTACCTTTTTCGACATATTTTTTAGCGTTGTCCCATGCGCCGCCGGCATTTGCCATCATCAGTGCCATGAGTACGCAAACCAGAAGTGCGCCACCCAACATGCCACCTAGTGTTTCGGCACCAAAACCAAATCCTACGGCTACGGGTGCAATAACCGCCAGTAAGCCGGGTGGGATCATGCGTTTTAGTGCGGCTGTCGTAGCAATGTCTACACAGCGAACCGTATCTGGTTTTGCAGTGCCTTCTAGCAGGCCGGGAATTTCTTTAAATTGACGACGAATCTCTTTAATCATATCAAAGGCTGCATCACCCACCGCAGTCATGGTCATCGAAGCTACAATGAATGGGAAAACTCCACCTATAAAGAGCCCTATTAATACTTTTGGATTACTTAAGTCGAGAATAATCGTGCCGCTACCATGTGAACTTACTTCAGCGAGGAAAGCAGTAATGATCGCAAGTGCTGCGAGTGCAGCCGCACCAATTGCAAAACCTTTGCCAATGGCTGCAGTGGTGTTGCCTACTTCATCCAATTCGTCAGTAATTTTACGAACATCTTCACCAAGCTCAGCCATTTCGGCAATACCACCCGCATTGTCTGCAACCGGGCCATAAGCATCTATTGCCATCGTAATGCCAACGGTTGCAAGCATGCCAACCGCAGCAATACCTACACCATATAAATCAGCAAACTGGTTTGCGAAAAAAATAATGGCAGCAATGGACAATACCGGGACTACTACTGATTGCATGCCTGTCGCTAAACCCGAGATCATTACGGTTGCAGGTCCGGTTTCACCACTTTTAGCAATACTTCTTACCGGAGCACCTCCGGTGTAATATTCTGTAACCAGCCCGATCACAATCCCACCTACTGCACCAGCAAGAACGGCAATCCATACACCATTATCCACTCCAAGTGCTTTTATGGTGAAGTAGGCTGCAATAATGAAGATAATTGCAGACGAGAACGTGCCAATGCGCAATGCAGTGGCGGGTGCCTTGGCAGCAAATAGTTTAACAATGATGATGCCTAGAATTGAGCAAAGCAGGCCTACTGAAGCCAACCCTAATGGTAAGAACATCAATGTTTGTTTTGCACCAAGAAGTTCGATCACTGCAGGGCTCAATGTTGCTGCAATGGCGATAGTGGCAATAATGGATCCACAATAAGATTCAAAAATATCTGAGCCCATGCCTGCAACGTCACCTACGTTGTCGCCGACGTTATCGGCAATCACACCAGGATTACGTGGGTCGTCTTCAGGAATGCCCGCTTCAATTTTTCCTACCAAGTCTGCACCGACATCCGCGCTCTTGGTGAATATTCCACCGCCAACACGTGAGAATAACGCAACGATGGATGCCCCCATGCCAAAACCATGTATCAAGTGGGCAGAGGCTGGGTCACGTCCATACATTAAATACAGTGCACCTAAACCTAATAAGCCCATGGCGGCAACTGTGAGTCCCATAATTGAGCCACCAAAGAAAGCCACATTTAATGCAGCATCTGCACCTTTTTCGCTCGCAGCGGTCGTGGTGCGAACATTGGCTTTAGTTGCAGTATGCATACCAATAAAGCCTGCAGCTGAAGAGCATAAGGCGCCGACTGTAAAGGCGATGGCAGTTTTGTAGCCTAGAGAGAGTAAAACGGCGACTCCAACAAAAGCTGCAAATATAAATAATATGGTGTATTCGCGGCGAATGAATGTCATCGCACCTTTATGAATTTCTTCGCCAATTTCAACGACTTTGCCACTGCCAGCTGAGTAACTCATGATAATTCTATAAATAATAAACGCGGCAACTAAGCCAATCACACCAAGTGCAACGGGCAGTTGATGTAGTGGTTCAATGGTCATGAATCTCTCTCCTGAAAAGGTCGCAATGCAGTAATGGTTTATGTCTCGCAAAGTTTTCTAGCCTTCGAAAGGTTAGAGAATTTTGCTATTTGAGCAATTTAATTAGGTAATTATTATCTTCTGAGATTTCAGCAAGATTATATGACAATCATGGATATATCGATGATTTAATAAATTTATTTGAGTCAATAATTACACAATT
>CAZFEP010000070.1:8471-11196 GCA_964517365.1 uncultured Thiotrichales bacterium
ACCTTGCATGGAGAAGTAGGGTATCAGCACATTGAAATTAATGCGCAAGGTCGAAAGTTGCGTGTGCTAGAAAAAGTTCCCCCCGTACCGGGCGATGACTTGATACTTTCAATAGATGCTAGGCTGCAAAAAGTTGCACAAGATAGTTTGGGTGATCGAAATGGTTCGGTGGTGGCTATGGATCCTGTTACCGGTGAAGTATTGGTGTTTGTAAGCACGCCAACATTTGATCCTAATCTTTTTGTAAATGGCATTAGTAATAAGCAGTACTCATTGTTGCGTGATGATGATGATCGTCCTTTGTTTAATCGCGCCTTGCGAGGCCAATACCCTCCAGGCTCTACTATCAAACCTATGATGGCACTGGCTGGGCTGCATTATGGCGCTACTTGGGCGACAGAAACCATGTATGCGGGACCATTCTATAAATTACCGGGTCATGAAAGGAAATACCGTGACTGGAAAAAAGGTGGACACGGCAAGGTAGATATGTATAAAGCCATTGCACAGTCCTGCGATGTGTATTTTTACACGCTCGCAACAGAGCTTGGAATCACTAAAATCTCAGATTTTTTAAGCCAGTTTAACTTAGGTTCTCGAACTGAATTAGATACATGGGGTGAGGCTAAAGGTCTAATGCCATCGGTGCAATGGAAGAAAGCGGTTTATGGTCAGCCGTGGTATCCGGGTGAAACCGTTATTACAGGGATTGGTCAAGGATATATGTTAACGACACCTTTGCAGCTCGCTACAGCCACCAGTGCTATAGCAATGCGTGGTTACGAAGTGCTACGGCCAAGATTTTTGCGAGCAACAAGAAAACAAAATCAATTAGAAGAACTTGCCAGCGCAACGGCGATGCCTAATATTTCTGTAGAGAATGAATTGTATTGGGATCAGGTGATCGATGCGATGGTCGAGGTTGCACATAAACCAAATGGCACAGCATTTAAAATTGGCAAAGATGCAAAATATAAAATTGCTGGTAAAACTGGTACCGCGCAAGTTTTTGGTTTAGCTGAAGATGAAGAATATGAAGAAGAAAACCTTAGTAAAAAACTGCATGATCATGGACTATTTATTGCCTTCGCACCTGTCGAGGATCCAAAAATAGCGATTGCTGTAATTGTTGAGAATGGAGGCGGGGGTAGTAAGTCTGCTGCGCCGGTTGCAAGGATAGTCATGGATCATTACTTGTTAAGTAAAGAGGAGTTGGTTGAGACCTATGGCGCAAATTATGATTCCACTAAGGAGTATGTAAGCCAGTCTCCTGCGGCGTTAGCAAGTGCATTGGAGTAATAATTAATTGAGTTTGGATAGTAGAAAACATGGCAAGTAGTTACTCCATTAAAGATTCTTTAGTAACTTCGCCGATTCGAGTAGAGCGAAATTTATTTAATATTGATCCAATATTATTTGTTGCTTTATTTTTGCTTTGTGGGCTTGGGTTAGCGGTTTTATACAGTGCTACCAGTGGAGAAATGGCAGCCATTACCAGGCAAGCAATTCGTTTTGTAATAGGCTTTGCTGCATTATTGTTTTTAGCACAAATTCCAGCAAAAGAGTTATCACGCTGGTCGCCATGGTTTTATTTGATAGGTATCGGGCTATTGTTAGTGGTGATGGCTACAGGTTATGTGGGAAAAGGTGCGCAACGGTGGATAGATTTAGGCGTTGTGCGATTTCAACCTTCAGAGATGCTGAAAATATTTCTACCAATGATGGTGGCATGGTACTTCAGTGAAAAACCTATGCCGCCAACTATTATGCAAATCTTTGTGGCCTTGATCATGATTGCTATACCAGCAGGCTTGGTCCTGCAGCAGCCAGATTTAGGTACTGCGCTTTTAATTTCATTCGGCGGTATTTGTGTAATATTTCTAGCCGGTATTACGTGGAGGTTGCTAGCAGTTTTTGGCGGCCTTGCCTTAGCTTGCATGCCGGTATTTTGGTTTTATCTGCATGACTACCAGCGACAACGTATTTTGACCATGTTAAATCCTGAAAGCGATCCATTGGGAACTGGATACCACATTATACAGTCTAAGATCGCAATAGGATCAGGAGGACTATATGGCAAAGGATGGTTGAACGGCACTCAGTCTCAACTAGATTTTATACCAGAGAGGTCAACTGATTTTATATTCGCTGTGTTTAGTGAAGAATTTGGTTTTCTAGGGGTGTTATTACTATTATTTGCATATGTGTTTATCGTAATTCGTGGGTTAATGATCGCTACTCGAGCACAAGACACGTACTCAAGGTTACTAGCAGGTAGTTTAAGCTTGTCATTTTTTGCTTATTTCCTAGTAAATATCGGTATGGTTAGCGGCATGCTTCCAGTGGTTGGAGTGCCGTTACCACTGATTAGTTATGGCGGTACATCAGCCGTTACAATACTGGCTGCTTTTGGTATCTTAATGTCTATACATTCACATCGAAAATTTTTATCTTACTAATCCAATTTGCTAACTCTATGTATCAATTCTATGTATAAGTATTTAATATTATTTGCTGTTTTATGTTGTATTTCTAATAACCCAGTTTTTGCTGATAATGATTATTTAGAAAGGCCAGAGGTCAATAATTTTATTAATGATTTTTCAGAAAAAAATAACTATCCCAAGGATACGCTAACTCGTTTAATTAAAAATGTAACCACACAGACCTCTGTTTTGGAAGCTATCGCCCGACCGGCCGAGAAAAAAAAGAATTGGCAAGAATA
>CAZFEP010000071.1:0-11088 GCA_964517365.1 uncultured Thiotrichales bacterium
CTGAAATTGAAGCGATTAGTCGCCAACTCGAGCAAGCTAAAAAACGATTTGAAGTCGGCTTAATTGCCATCACCGATGTAAAAGAAGCACAAGCTTCCTATGATCTTGCCATTGCAAGTCAAATTGAGGCTGAAAATGCTTTAGAAATCTCAAAAGACTCCCTAGAAGTTATCATCGCTGAACGTGCCAATGAACTAAATCCATTGTCTGATCAAATGCAATTGATCAGACCTGACCCGGATAGCGTAGAAGAATGGATCAATAAAGCACTGAACGAAAACTTAAGTTTACTATCAAGCGAATACACTAGATCTATTGCTCAGCAAGAAGTAAAACTACAACATGCACAGCATTACCCTAAACTTGATATTGTTGCTACTTACACCGACACCGATACAGGCGGCTTGGCGGGAAATAGAGAATCAGAAGATACACGCATTGGCCTGGAGTTAAGCTTTCCAATATTTGAGGGCGGACGCACTTATTATCGTACCAAACAAGCGCGACATAGAGCCGAACTATCTACTAATGAACACGAAAAAGTTCGTCGAGAAACTATCCAAAATACCCGCAATGCATATTTGAATGTTATTTCAGGCATCAGTCGTGTCAAAGCGCTTGCCCAAGCGCTTGAATCTACAGAAGCTGCTGCTCGAGCAGCTGAAGCCGGCTTCCAGGTAGGCACGAGGACATCAGTAGATGTACTTTTAGCTTTACAAGAAACTTTTCGTGCTAAACGTGATTACTCGCGGGCACGATATGACTATTTATTAAATACATTAAATTTAAAACAAGCTGTAGGCACCCTAAGCGTAGATGATTTAGTACAGATCGATAATTGGTTAAACTAAAATAATTAGTTAAACTTAATAAGATCAGATCAGATGCTAATACATTGCATACAACAAGCGCTTTATACAAACTTTTACTACTTGCCTTAAGCCCTATCGCACTGGCTCACGTAGTCTATCGATCTCTAAAAGATGGTGGATGGAGATATTTCAAGCAAAGACTAGGGTTTGGCTACACCCCTGATCATACACAACCCATTCATATACATTGTGCATCTGTAGGTGAATTTATAACTGCCAAACCACTTATTGAGTCTATTCATGCAAAGTATCCTGACAAGCATTTAATCATTACCACCAACACTCCTACCGCAGCAAGTCTAGTAAAAAAACTCAACTATATAAATTTTACACACCACTACTTTCCTATTGATCTGCCTTTATCAGTCAATAACTTCTTAGAAAGAATTCATCCACAATGCACGATTATTCTAGAAACTGAGCTGTGGCCCACCTACTATTACTATGCTGCGAAAAAACATATTCCCATCATCATAGTCAGCGCAAGGCTTTCAGATAAAACTTCAAGCGCAAACAAGATTATTAAAAAAGAATATTCACGCACACTTAAAAACGTAAAACTATTGTTAGCACGCTCCGCAGAAGATCACGATAAATTTCTACTCCTTGGCGCACCCACACAAAACACACACTTCATTGGCAATTTAAAATATACAAGCTCTCCAATCACAAACCAAGAACTTGCCTGCACCACTATCAAGCGACCCTTTTTCTTGGCTGCCTCTACTCATGAAAATGAAGAAACTCAACTTTGTGAGCATTTAGAACTATTGAGAAGAAAAAAGTATCTACTTGTTATTGCGCCTCGTTATCCAGATCGATGTGGAGCGCTTGCACAACAATTTAGAAATAAGGGGTTGAATGTTGCGATACGTAGCAAAAGCGATACAACCACAGATGCAACTGATATTTATATTATCGACACCCTTGGCGAGCTAAACGCATTTTTTAATGAAGCTGCTTTGGTATTTATAGGTGGGTCGCTTATTTCACGTGGGGGCCATAACACTCTAGAGCCTGCCAAGTTTGGAAAATGCATCATCGTTGGACCACACACTGAAAATTTCATGCTTGAAACCGCTGAGTTATTAAAAGCCAACGCACTCATTCAAGTTAAAGACAATCATCAACTTGGCATCAATCTTATAGCGCTTTTAAAGGATGACAAAAAACGTGAATCGTACGGTAAAAAAGCTAAACAATTTATGAATAAGCAAGACGACATCCTAAATAACTACTTAGAACACCTAAAACCATTTTTAGAAAAAACCAAGTAAGCCCAGACTTATTTTATTCTGCATAGCCTTGCATAATAGAAGCAAAATTCAGAGACGTGTAATTAAATCCATTATGGACACTTGCCAACTTTTCAAGCGATCGCTTTAATCGTTCTAAATTCTTCATCTTCCATTTACCAGAAACATCCTTGATGCTGGATCGGTCAAAATCTATCAGATAGAACTTACCTCCAGCATCTCTTAGAATATTATGTGCATTCAAGTCCACATGATTGCAATTAAAATTATGGAATTTTTTAATTATTTGGCCGATCTTTTGCCATTCCTCACTGGAGAACTCTACCTCTAAAAGTATCGAACTAAGCGTTTTAGAATTTGGGATTAGCACGGTAACGATATCTGCTTGATACACCATTAGCTCTCTATGAACATGCACTGCCACCGGCTCAGGAACAGGCAATCCCATTTTATACATCGCTTGCAGCATTTCCATTTCAAGCATAGCTCTTGAATTAGCAAAACCCACCCACATGTACTTGTCTTTTATAATTTTTGCTGGAATACCACCACGGTTATAATGTCGAAGCACTAACTCAAAGCCTTTATAATTAAACCCATATACTCCGCCCCTTCCGTGTTTGAGCTTATTATCGGTTGTTTCTAGCAAAGAGTTAGCTTCTAGATACTCAGGATCAAATAAGCATTGCGGAAACTCTTCAAATAGTATTCTATTATATGCAATGAAATTATTACCTTCATTGCTGACCACAATATCTTTCATTTTCTCTTTTTAAAATTTATCTTTGGCACAATTTACATCTAGTTGATTCTACCGGTTTAGACGCATAATGAAACATCCGCCAAGCTCAATTTGCATACTCCGCTTATCAGCTATTGGTGACGTGACCCATATGATCCCTGTGGTGCATACCTTACAAAAATATTGGCCCGACACAAAACTTACCTGGGTAATAGGCAAAAATGAAGCAGGTTTAGTCAAAGATTTTCCTGGGATAGAATTTGTCGTATTTGATAAGTCAAACGCTTTCAAAAGTTATCTATCGCTTGCTAAAATAATGCGCAAAAAATTCTTTGATGTATTAATTTGTGCTCAAGTTTCATTGCGTGCGAATTTTATTTGTTCTCTAATACCCGCTAAGCTCAAACTTGGTTACGACAAAGACCGCGCTAAAGATCTACACACATTGTTTATCGATGAAAGTATAAAAGCTACAAAAGAACAGCATGTTTTAGATAGTTTTTTTAGCTTCATTGAGCATATAGGACTACATAAACGAGAACTCGCGTGGCATTATATAATTCCTGATGAAGCTTATACATTTGCTGATCAATATATTGACAAGAAAAGATTAAATTTAATAATAAGCCCATGCTCCAGCCACCCCAAACGCAACTGGAGAAGTGAGCGCTACGCCGCGGTTGCCGATCATGCAATACAATCACTCAATGCAAATGTGATCTTATGTGGTGGACCTTCACCTTTAGAGAAAATTGCGGGACTAGAAATTGAACAGCATATGCAATGCAATGCAATTAATTTAATTGGTAAAGATACTTTAAAAAAGTTTCTAGCATTGCTTGATCGAGCAGACATACTCATTACTCCTGATTCAGGTCCGGCACACATGGCTACAGGTACTCGTACGCAAGTTATCGGCTTACACGCTGCGAGCAATTCAAATCGAAGCGGCCCTTACCTCAGTAAAGACTGGTGTGTGGATAAGTATGACCAGGCAGCAAGAAAGTATAAAAATAAAGCAGCCAATAAACTTAAATGGGGCGCTAAATTAGAATATGATGGCGTTATGGATTTAATTAGCATTGAAGATGTAACTAATAAACTAGACCAACTATCCAAACAACTAAAACAAACAATTATTTAAAGGCAATAGTTAAAAATTACCCTATGGAAAATATTAATATACCCATCTCTCCAGGCGAGCTCTTAGACAAAATAACCATTTTAGAAATTAAATCTGAAAACATTAAAGACAAAGAAAAAGTAGCTAATGTAGAAATTGAGCTACAACTCTTACGTAAAATTTGGGAAAGCACCTCACCAGACCCAGCATTAAACGAATTAAAAAAAGAGCTTAAACTCAACAATAAAGCACTATGGGATATTGAGGATAAAATCAGAATCAAAGAATCCAACAAAGAATTTGATCATGTGTTTATTGAACTAGCGAGATCAGTATATATACAAAATGATAAGCGCGCAGATACCAAGAAAAAAATAAATTTGAAACTAGGATCTATAATTGTAGAAGAAAAATCTTATGCTAAGTACCAATAAATTTTAACTTAGCGATTCACATTGCGATTACGATACCAAACTGATAATGCATACATCATCATGAAGAGCGCAAGTAAACATTCTTTTGTTTCGCCTGCCCGAATATCCAGCACTGGTGGTATATTCACATCCAACACCTCATAGGCCTTTTCATGCCAACTTACTAATAATGATAACAATGCGGCGGGCAAACAAACATAGGTAGGCAACAACCAATCAAACATTGATTCTTTCTTAGGAATATGATTTTTAAATTTCCTGTAAACTGGCACTAAACACCCACCAATCAATGCAGCAAGTGATAACAGCGTTCTGGGTATCTGATCAAATATTGCAGCAGTATTATGTAGATTCGTTTCTTGCTGGTCATTAAATTCAGACCATTTTTCAGGCGTCCCCCAGCCAAAAAAGTGCTGCCCCCAGCTCATTTCTTCTCCAGCATAGTAAATTGCACCCAGTAAAAACAACGCCATCCAAACCTTAAAACCGGGAAACTGAACACTATTCTTCGCAAACAAAAATAATAAACAAGCAATAATTGCAACTAATAAAAATATAACGGTAATGTTTTCTATTACCCCAGTCTCACCATAGATATAGCGATCTGTATCTAAGCTTATCATTCGAGCAACATAAGGCATGGCTGCAACTATTATAGGCAATACCAACCAGACTAATTTATGTATGTCCTTATTCATATCCAAAAGATCCTCAATTTCTGCCAAGCCATTTCTTTTGCTTGCCTCTTCTATCCCAGTTCCTCAAACTACGGTAATCACGAAATGATTTTCTCCTAATACCTAATTTATAGCCTAAACCAACTATAAGGTTTGGTGGAAACATATGTTGAGGCATAATATTAAAATCATATAAAGTCGGCATCCATTTATCCTTGATTTTAGTGATCATGACATTCCCAACACTAATATCTAGATCATGGATTTTATTCATTTCAGCAATATGAACAATTTTTTTTCCTGCCTCCAGAATTTCATCTGGCAAGTAGCCTAGTCGTTTAATTAATTTTTCAAGACTCTCACCATAAACACGTTGCTGTACAATACAGTGCGTAAATTGACCATATGCAGGGAAAACACTAAATGGCTTGGCTATGTGCTCTTGAATTTCAGACAGAGAATATAGCGCTTGGTTTCTAGAATATTCATACTCAGCGATGTCAACCTTATACTTGTATCTATATTTTTTTACAACTTCATCATGATAAGCTTTAACGACAACATTAACAGAATCAATCATTGCACTATAAACGTGTGCACGGCCACCGCTGCCAATATACTCTACTACCTCTATATTCTCAGGCAAATTGATTTCACTTAAGCTAGACATTTGGTTATATCTTTTTCAACATAATAATTATTTTTGTGCAAATCATCTAAGTCGTTATTATACCGATATAATCACTTTTCAACTATTGGGCTTTTAATTTTGAACTTATCGCCTTACAGACATGGAAAATATATTGCTTACAAAGGCAATAGCTATCATCAATCCATTGATAAATGGATTAAAGAGACAAACTTTTTAAAATATGAGCTAAGCAACCTAATTATTCAAAAGAAAAGCCGTAAAAGGAACAAACTTTACTGTTTCCCGCTAGATTCAATATCTAAAAATGTAACCATGAAAGTATCAGAAACCAGTAAAGATTATAAGTTTTGGCGAAGAGTCAATGTTTTCATCACAAGCTTATACAAAGATTATAACCTCAATAGCTACAAAAATAGCATCAACTTGCATGAAGCAGGAGTGGATACGATAGTGCCTGTCGCATATTGGACCTATCAATTTTCTACATTTAAGTATAAGAGCTATTTTTTATATGAAAATGTCGATAGCGAATTAACAGTTACTGAATTATATGACCATATCAGATCATCTAACCTTCCAAACAAGGACGCTTTGATTGATATAATTTCTAACAAACATATTGCAATAATTAAATCTATACACTCTGCCAATATACGCCATGACGATCCACATGGCGGCAATATTCTAACAGACATAAAAGCTAACGACCTCAGCGATATTAGTGTAAGCAATATCAGTAATGCAAAGTTTACTTTAATTGATAATGATCGATGCAAGAAAACACACTTAACACTCAAAGCCTTAAAGTTATTTTTTGACATCAAGTGTCTAACTAAATTTAATTTAAAAGAGATCCCTCACTCCACACTCCTCAGCAAATACCTGGGTGAAAACTTTAATTCAATATGGCTTAAAGTATTTATTTTTTGGAAATCTGGGGGTTTCAACATCAAAAAACGAATTTACTATGCTTTAAATCTAAAGCATCTATATCAATAAATTAAACTTAATATTAACCATATGGACATACTTGCATCCGTAATCGTAACGACTTACAACAAGCCAGATGAGCTTGCTTTGGTTTTATGTGGACTACATATGCAAAAAATCAAACCTTTAGAAATATTAATTGCAGATGATGGATCAACAAAAGAAACACAAGCAGTCATCGATGAGTGGTCAAAACTCTTCAATATTCCAATATTACATGTTTGGCATGAAGACAAAGGTAATCGAAAACTTAAAATATGCAACCAAGCAGTTAGCAAATCTTCTGGAAATTACCTCATATTCTTGGATGGTGACTCTATCCCTCACCATCTGTGGGTAAACGACCACATCAATGCAGCTCGTCAAAACACAATACTTTGCGGAAGACGTGTAAGGCTGGGGCCTATAATCACAAAATCTATTGACCTTGAGTGTATTAAGACAAGGAAAATAGAGAATTTATTAGGCATAAGTTTAATAAGTGCAGTCCGCAAAGATACGAAACGCTACTTACATGGCATTAGACTGCCCAAGCTGCTTGCTCGATGTTTACATATAACAGAACGAAGGCTTATGGGTGTTAATTTTAGTTTGCATAAAAGCTTGTTTGAAAAAGTAGGCGGTTATGTTGATGCTAGTGATAAAGTCATTGCATCTAAAGAACGGCGAAGAGAAGACGCAAGACTTGAGATAGAGCTACTAAAAGCAGGAGCGCTGCGCTACCCTCTAATTAACCAAGGAATTGTATATCACCTTTTTCATGAGGAGAGACCACCCAATAAAGAAGTGGATGATTTCATCCAAAAAAACTACAAATCTGCGTTGGAGCAAAGAAAGTCTGTACTAAAAATAGATTAAATGATAACTGTATTTAAGATATGTTATTTATAAACTCTATCAGCTATTTCTTATTTTAGAGATGACCGCTGTGGTAGACTTATCCTCAACAAATTCAATAACCCTAACCTCACCACCATTACCTGATACTGCACTAGCCCCAACAATATCTTCAATTCTATAATCTCCACCCTTAACAAGAGTATCTGGCAATATTGCTTTAATAAGCTCTTCCGGTGTTTCTTGATCAAACTCCACAACCCAATCTACCGCCTGCAAAGCCGACAAAACAGACATTCTATCACGCACGTTGTTTATTGGCCTTGACGGACCCTTATTTTTACCAACAGATTGATCTGAATTAACGGCCACAATCAATATGTCGCCCAACTCTTTTGCTTTTGACAGATATTCTACATGGCCTGCATGCAAGATGTCGAAACACCCATTAGTCATTACAACTTTTTTATCATCAGCACGATGTTGTTTAACTTCTTCTAGTAACTGATTTTTAGAAAGTATTTTATTTAATATCTGTCTAGATCCATTTAACTCATTATCAATTTCATTTGTTGATACTGTAGCTGCACCTAATTTTCCAACCACAACACTAGCGGCAGCATTTGCAATATTCACCGCCTCCTCAAATGATGAGCCAGCAGCGTAAGATGCTGCCAAAACAGAAATAAATGTATCGCCCGCACCCGTCACATCAAAAACCTCTTTAGCTCGCGCCGGCACATTTACCGTCTTACCCGACTTTTCCAATAATGTGACACCCTTATTACTTCTTGTAATAACTAGTGCACTTAAATTAAGCTCATTCAGCAAATGTTGCCCCTTCTCCACGAGGTCTTGCTCATTATTTATTTCTCCCACCACCGATGTAAACTCAGAATAATTTGGTGTTATTGCTGTCACATTTTTATATTTTGCAAAGTTACTTCCTTTTGGATCTACAAACACACTTGTTCCCATTGCATTTGCTTTACTAATTATTTCAGAGACATGCTTCAATGCACCTTTATTGTAGTCTGATAATATAAGTACATTATATCGCTCCAGCTCATCACAAATGATACTTGTCAATTTAGTAACACTTTCTTCAGAAAATCCAGCCTCAAAATCTAAACGAATTAACTGCTGATTACGACTTAGAACGCGCAGCTTTGCTACAGTTTTTGCTATAGGGTCTTTTATACTATGTAACGTTACATTTTCTCGCTGCAACATCTTCTCAAGCTGCTCTGCAGCTTCATCCTCACCTAACAGTGCAGCTAAAGCACATTGACCGCCCAATGCAGTAATACTCTGAGCCACATTACCCGCACCTCCAGACCGCTCCTCAAAATCTTTAATTAGTACAACGGGGACGGGTGCTTCCGGAGAAATTCTTCGTGTATTGCCGCTCCAATAGCGATCCAACATAAGGTCCCCAGCTACTAAAATTTTAGTTTGAGAAAAATCTGGTATTAAAGTTGACATAGGGTATTTAAAAAAACTTAATAATTAACTTATTTATATCGTATTAATTTATTAGCAGTAAATGTGAAACTTAGCCGTCACTATACGCTTTTTCCCATTAGCATAATAAGAAAAACTTCAATCAAAGCATGTAAGAAACACAAATATATAGAAATATCTACATATTCTTTAACGCAAGATCATTAAGCCTTAAAGCACCTAAGCTTATTTGGCAGCACAATAGTGGTTTTCTTCCAAAATAATAAAAATACTACTGATGTAGACAAGATTAAGAACCAAATAGATTGATATTGTATTATTAGTTAACCATGTATTTGTCAAAGCAAACAACATATAACAAGCTATTACGGTTAAGCCTGACAAACAATACAAACTAATTTCTTTATTATTATGATACTTATTGAGAAAATTTAAATAGATGTATGCAGGAACAAAGCATACGAAAATTAGCATTGATAACAATCCAACCAGCCCTGTTTCTGCAAGCAAGTTTACATATACATTATGTGGCGTATTTAGTAGCCACGGATCTGAAACAAGGGTTTTTCCAGTATCCATCAGCTGCTGCGCATCTGAAGCATAATCCCCAAGACCTGTACCCAAAATCGGTGATTGAATAAATATCAATAACGCAACATACACCATATGAACCCTTACACCCCATGAAGTAAAAAAGTTAGCTTTAGGGTCTTCGATAAGCAAAGCAAGCTCGGAAAATCCTTTATAAAAATGCTGCGCGATAGGTGAACTAGGATGTGTAAAAATCAATAATGTAATTACTGAAATTCCAAGGATTATATATAGACTCTTCTTATTGAAATTATTTCTATAATAAAATATCAACAAAGCAAAAAATGGAAAAACCATTAACATCGCTGCTCTTGTATGATTAAGCGCCATCACATACAAAACCAGAAAGGATATAATTACCCCTGCAATCAACATTTTTTTTTCATGCTTATAAAATATCATTTGCAGCCAAACTAGCAAACACATCATCATTAGAATAAAACCAAACCTAGTTGGGTGCCTCACACCATGCGGTCTGGAAATATCTAAAATATGAAATTGATAAATTGCTACACAGGCCATCACCAAGCAGCCAAATATTGAACCCCACTTCAACAAGGGTGCAAGCACTATATCTTGTCTTCTTACAAACAAATAAATCGGTATGAATAAAACGAATCTAAAATACTTTTCATAAGGGCCAATACTATTTGAAAAGCTTTCAGCATTGAATAAGCTTAATACAATACATATTGCAAATATTAAAAAGCCTACCAGTAAGTATTTTTCTTTTAGATGCAATGGCCTTCCCCCAAACCAAAGACCTATCAATCCAATTATAGATAAAACATAAAATGCAGAACTTATACTTGAATCAACTGTGACCGCAACCGAAGGTAAAAGAAAAATAATTAAATAAATTGGAAAAAAATAACTATTTGACATTTTATATTAGAAGCAACCTCCACGCCTGTAGTCTAAGTACAGGAGATTATTCAACATACCAAGGTGCAATATGACAACCATGAATCATCATAATTATGGCGCCCATATACTGAATCAAAGTACATCGCTTGAAGTTTGGTTGTAATCTCGCCGCGAACACCCTCTCCAATGGTACGGTTATCCAGTTCGCGGATAGGTGTAACCTCTGCAGCGGTACCAGTGAAAAACGCCTCATCCGCCGTGTACATTTCGTCTCGCGTGATACGTTTTTCAATCACTTCTAGATCAAGCACGCCAGCAAGAGTGATGATTGTTTTACGTGTTATCCCATCCAATGCTGAAGTTAGCTCAGGCGTGTATAGTTTACCCTTCTTAATGATAAATACATTTTCACCACTCCCTTCTGCAACGAAACCATCTACATCCAACAGCAATGCTTCATCATACCCATCATGCAACGCTTCATTTAGCGCCAACATTGAATTCACATAATTACCATTTAATTTGGCTTTACACATTGCAACATTTACATGATGTCGAGAGTAGGATGATGTTTTCACTCTGA
>CAZFEP010000072.1:0-10919 GCA_964517365.1 uncultured Thiotrichales bacterium
GAAGTTCTAGAAGACCTCAAACTCGGTAAGTTGATCGTGGTGGTTGATGACGAGTCACGCGAGAATGAGGGTGACTTGATTGGTGCAGCGGACAAATGTACGCCAGAAATGGTCAATTTCATGGCCCGTTATGGCCGCGGTTTGATTTGTACGGCTATTACTGAGGAGCGTTCGCGCAAGCTTGGGTTAGACTTGATGGTTGAGCATGATGATAATAATGCATTACATCAAACACCTTTTACTGTTTCAGTGGATTACGTGCATGGCACTACTACTGGAATATCTGCTACCGATCGATATAAAACCATAAAAGCATTAGCGGACCCTTCTATTGCTGCAAATGATTTTGCGCGGCCTGGTCATATATTCCCTTTGCGAGCAACACGAGGTGGCGTGTTCCGCCGTGATGGACATACAGAAGCTACTGTTGATTTGATGGAGCTTGCAGGTTTGAGTTCAGTGGGTGTGCTTTGCGAAATCATGAAAGAAGATGGTGATATGGCACGCATGCCAGATTTAATGGAATTCGCTAAACAACATGATTTAAAAATACTCACTATCAAGGATCTCATTAAACATCGCTTGCGCTATGAGTCACGCGTGGAGTGCGAAGTGACCGTAGATCTTCCTACTTGTTGGGGTGAATTTAAAATTTCAGCATTTAAAGATATATATACCGATCGAGAACACTTGGCCTTGGTGCACGGCTCGTGGGAACCAGATGATAATGTTCTGGTGCGCATTCATTCAGAGTGTCTTACAGGTGATGTGTTTGGGTCTATGCGGTGTGATTGTGGTGAGCAAGTGCGTATGGCGATGGATATGGTGCAACAAAATCAGCAAGGCATCATTATCTACATGCGGGATGAAGGTCGTGGCATAGGGTTGGTTAATAAACTGAAGGCGTATGCATTGCAAGAAAAAGGGTTTGATACGGTTGATGCAAATCTTGAGCTAGGTTTTGATGCCGATCAACGTGATTTCTCAGTGGCTGCTCACATGTTGCGTGCATTGAATGCTAAAAACATACAGCTCATTACCAATAATCCAGATAAATGTGAATGGATGGAGGCCTATGATATTAACCTTGTTGATCGCATACCTATGATCGCACCGACAGATAGTGAATATCGACGCAAATACATGGAAGCTAAACGAGATAAGATGGGTCATGTGGTTGAACTAAAGAATATAGTCCCTCATTGGAAATAAGAAGTTATTATTAATAGAGGTGCCTAGTCTTGCTTGACTAGAGCTTCTTCAATCTCAAGTATTTTATTATGAATTTATTAGGTTTATCCGGTAGTCCGGCTAGAAATGCGGCATCGCGAACGTTAAGTGCCGTAAAGAGGGCGGTTGAATTTGCGCATCAATTAGATGATTCCATTGCAATGGAGACCATCAATGTAAGAGATCTTGAAATTGAACTTTGTGATGGACGAGATCCGGCCTTATATGAAGGTGATTCTAAAACACTGATTGATAAGATTGTTGCAGCGGATGCCTTGATTCTTGGAACACCCGTGTATCGAGGGTCGTATACTGGTATTTTAAAAAATGTTTTTGATGTGATTCCCAATGACGCGTTGGTGGGTAAGCCGGTGGGTATTATCGTAACCGGATCTACACAACATCATTATTTGGCGATTGAACATCAAATTAAGCCGTTACTAGGCTTTTTTCATGCACATGCGCTTCCAGGTGGTGTGTATTTAACGCCTGAGCACTTTAATGATAGTGTTTTAGTGGACGAAGGTGCGCTGGAACGTTTGCAGCAGCTCTCTAAAGCAATAGTTCAGTTTGTAAAACATGTGCCAAATGACAGGAATCTCTTAGCGGGTGCGTCAGGCCCTGAAATACCATGGGAATCTCGGCTAAAAGGAGCTAACAAGCTCTAGTTTTTATCATGTAGATAAGGACTCGGAAGTTTACAAATTTATATGAATTAAAAAGCAATCTTGCTTGATTAAATTTATTAAAATCAATAATATATAACCATTAAATATAGTTGTTAATTACTATAAAGCTCTAACTATATGTTCTAAGTATAGTTATTATTTATAAATCTAAAAACATATACAGATCAATGAATTTAACCTTATATTTAATGTACCTCTTTTGGTTGAGCTGTGGTAATTTAGCGACTGATGGTTAATTAATTTGATTGCGTTGAGAGGCGATAATCGAGAATAAGAAGGAGCAATAACTATAATAATAACTTCTGAAACCATCATAGCCTTGCGTAAATACATTTAGCAGCCCTTTCTCCTCTAGTTGGGTTTTCAATTAAAACGTATAAACGCTAAAGTTCGATCGCATTGAAAGGCATATATCAACCCGCCCACCGTGGCGGGTTTTGTTTTTACTGGATACACTATTCCTTATCATTCTAATTACTTCTTTTACATGTATGAATATAAAACGTATTCGCAAGCGAGATATTTTTGGCATTATGTTATCAATGCTTTTGATGATAGCAAGTCTTAGTACATCATATGCTGCCGATATGGCAGGGCGATATTTAATATCAGGAGCGGGAAAAGATTCTTGCCGCAGTTTTGTCGATGCAGATGAAGTTGGAAAGTCCTATTACCGTGCCTGGCTTTCAGGGTATATAACGTCTCATAACTTTTACTCTACTGGAACGTATAGCATTGTTAATAAAATGACAGTGAATGAATTGGAGACATGGTTACGAGGGTATTGTTTTTCAAATATGACGCATACATTTGACCAAGCAACAAAGGGTCTAATGAGGAAGCTTGAGTATTTTAAAAAGAAGAACTATTACGATAAATAATTAATATTGTGAAAAACTAATACAGTGGAAAATCAAGATTTAAAACGTGCCGGCTTGAAGGTTACGCTACCTAGAATGAAGATATTGGAAATACTTGAAATTTCTAATAAAAAGCATATGAGCGCTGAAGATATTTATAAAGTTTTATTAGAATCGGGTGATGAGATCGGGCTTGCAACGATATATAGAGTGCTCACACAATTTGAAAGTGCCGGTTTAGTGGTTCGTCATCATTTTGAAACAGGGCAAGCTGTTTTTGAGCTTGAAAGTGGTAAACATCATGATCATTTAATATGCGTAAAGTGTGGGAAGATTGTCGAGTTTTTGGATGAAAGTATTGAAGCTAAACAGAAAGAAATTGCACGAGATAATGGTTTTCAAATTGAAGATCATGCACTTATTATTTATGGCATTTGTGACAATGAAAGTTGCCAAAGCTGATAAGTACTTTTTTATTTGAAGAGCAGATATGTCAGATCGTAAATATCCCCCAGGCCCTGAAGGTGAGGGCAAACTTGGTTGTTTGCCTGAAATGCGTGCAAACCCGATGGAGTTCCTGGAAAAAGTAGCTTTGGAATACGGTGGCATCGCCCGTGTGAATATGGGTTCTTATTATTCTTACTTGGTATCTGAGCCAAAATTAATAAAAGAAGTACTAGTCGATCATTATGACAAGTACAAAAAGAATACGCGCTATAAACAAGTGCGAATGGTAATTGGTGAGGGTATGTTGCTTAGTGAAGGTGATATATGGAAACATCAACGTACGCATGCACAACCTAAATTCACCGCAAAATCTCTTGATAAACAAGTTGACTGGATAACTACTTTAGCCGCTGATTTCCTTAATGCATGGGAAGTCAATGTCAAAGATGGAAAACCTGTTGAACTTGAATATCAATTTAATTTGCTTACCCAATTATTGGCTGGCGTTTGGGTAATGGGAGAAGGCTTTAAGCCACGTGCGCAAGAGATTTTTGGGATTTATAACCAAATACGTATGAACTGGCCAGAAATGACAGATTTTAGTGCTTCAATGTTGAAGCCTAAAAATATTAAAAGAGAAGTTAACTTCAGAAAAGCCTTGGTGCGTTTGAATAAATGTGTGTATGGCTTATTAGAAGAATATCCAAGCATCATTGAGAATGATATAGGTTTTCTTAAACATTTATTGCCAGATGAAGATATTAGGCAATCTATCAAGAAGCAAAAACGTAGCTTGCGTGACCAACTGCTTACCTTATTTGTAACCGCGTTTGAAACGACCGCAACTTCTCTATGTTGGACGATGTATGTCATCGACAAGTACCCAGGCGTGAAAGAGAAAATCTATGATGAAGTGAATGAAGTTCTTGGCCAACAAACACCCACAGCTGAGATGCTAAATAAACTCGATTACACTGAAAAAGTGATAAAAGAATCTTTACGTCTTTACTCTTCAGTGCACTCATTCTCAAGAGTTGCATTAGAAGATCATGAAATAGGTGGTTTTCTGGTTCCAAAAGATATGACAGTAATCATATCTTCATACGTTACTCATCGTTTGCCTCAATATTGGGATAATCCTCATGAATTTGATCCAAGCCGTTTTGATAAAGAACGAATGATTGGACGCTCCCGATTTTCATACATACCCTTTGCAGCTGGCCACAGAAATTGCATTGGGTCCTATATGGCATTAATGCAAAGCAAATTGGTTGTTGCGTTAATTGCGCAGCGTTATAACTTGAGTTTGTGTGAAGGGCACAAGGTGGAAAAACATGCCGCGACTACGATGCGTCCAAAATATGGTATGAAAATGGATGTGAACACTAAGGCTGCTTAGGTATTGTTTAGTTAGTAACCGGCCTTTCTCGCACGGTCATCTGCGCGTTCGTTATTATCTTCTTGATCTATAGTGGTATTATTTTTTGAATCATTGTTTTGGTCTTTAACCACTCCGCGCCCTGCATTAATTCTGTCTTCTGACTTTTCTTCTGATTGATTTTCCATGATAGTATACCCTGCAATTACAATAATTATTTAAACAACCATAACGTTATCAAACAATAAGTGAACGTGAACTAGTTCATAAGAATTATTTACACTTGGCAGATTGACGCCTATTTAGGTGGTTTTGTGAAGCAAATCGCGATGCGAGCCTCTAATTAGCCCTATAATTTGTAGTTAAATCAATTCGTAACAAACTGTTAATAAATTGTATTTAAAATAGTCATTTACGGAATTTTCGCAGTATTTTGAGATCATACTTGAATGTATTTAGAACATTTTAACTTAGAGCAGCAGCCCTTTCAGTTAACCCCTGATGCTGATTTTCTATATCTAAGTAAAGCGCATAACCGAGCAAAGTCGTATATGGAGTATACGGTTTGGAATCGTGATGGCTTTGTTGTGATCACGGGCGAAATAGGCTCGGGTAAAACTACCTTAATCCAACAGCTTTTACGCACGGTTGATGAGAATGTATTAATTGCGCGGATCTATCAAACACAATTAAACGAGATTGAGTTTTTTCAGGCAATATTGCATGAGCTTGGATTAAATCCGTTTAAAGCTGGCAAAGTTGAGCTAATCAGTATGTTAAATAACTTTTTGCTTGAGCAGTATGCTGAAGGCAGACAAGTTATTTTGATCGTTGATGAAGCACAAAATTTAAGTAAGCGAGTGCTAGAAGAGCTTCGTATGCTGACAGGTATGGAGACGGATGAAGATAGAATTCTAAACTTAATTCTAGTGGGACAGCCTGAATTAAAAAATCTCTTAGATGCGCCGGGTATGGAACAACTTTCACAAAGAATTCGATTTAGATTTCATTTGGCAGCGCTTGAAGAGGCTGATTTACATAATTATATTGATCACAGATTAGAAGTTGCCGGTCTAGAAAAAAACAAATCAGGTAGTCTTCCTAAGATTATTAAAGATGAATGTATATCTGTAATATATCGTTACACGGGTGGCATTCCCAGATTGATCAACTCACTTTGTGATACGGCATTAATCTGTGCTTTTGTCGAAAACAAGAAGATGGTTACGGCAAGTATTGTTGAAGAAGCAGTAAATGAATTGCAGTGGGTGCCGTATCATGAGCGCATTGGAATTAAAGCGCTTAAAAATAAGCCTACTAGTGCGGTAGAATTTGATTCACCAGCAAAGCTAATTGATTTAATGCACGAAGATGATATTCGGGAATACTCCTTGCAAGAGGATACGACAACGTTAGGTAGAATTGGCACGAATGATATTCGTCTATTAGATGAAATGGTGAGTGGTCATCATGCAAAGATAATACGTTTTCAAAACAATTACTTTATTGAAGATATTGCTAGCACGAATGGGTCATTTGTAAATGGCAAACGAATTCGAAAATGCGTATTAAAAGATGGTGACAAGTTATCGTTCGGGCCTTATAAGTTAATGTTCCATCTGGATGCAGATGAATTTATTGGTGAGCCAGGTTTTGATAAGTCAGCTACAAGCACTAAAGACACTATAGTCTCGATTGAGGATACAGTGATTAATGGGCCCGTCGCGGCTAACCATTAAAAGCAGTTAACTTCTTATACCTACACCTTTATTCAACAAGTAAAGACATGTAGCAAACAATAAAATAAAGAATCCTATCATCACTAACATTGCAGTATTGAAGTCCACATCTGTAATCCCCAAGATTCCCAACCTAAAATTATTCACCATATATAAGATTGGGTTTGCCAGTGATAGGTTTTGCCAAAAGGAAGGTAACATCCCTACATTGAAAAATACGCCGCCTAGATAAGTGAGGGGTGTGAGCACAAATGTTGGAATTATAGAAATATCATCAAAGCTATTTGCAAATATTCCATTAATAATGCCTGCAGTTGAAAATAAAGCAGATGTGATAATGGCTGTGAAGATTACGATGCTTAGATCATGGATTTTCAAGTCGGTAAAAAACATTGCCACAATGGTAACCGCCAAACCTACTAATAGACCTCTGGCTACGCCACCTAACATGAAGCCAGTGACAATAATGTAGTTGGGCATTGGTGAGATCAGCATTTCTTCAATATGGCGTTGAAATTTTGAGCTATAAAAAGAAGAAACTGAGTTTGCATATGAATTAGTGATGATGCTCATCATAATCAAACCAGGAGCAATGAATTCAATATATGAATAACCGTTAATATCTTCTATTTGTGCGCCAATGAATTTCCCCATAATTATGAAATACAAGGTCATGGTGATGGCAGGTGGCAATATGGTTTGAACCCAGATCCTTAAGAATCTTTTAATCTCTTTGATAATGATAGTGCGAAGCGCAACAAGTTGATCAATAAAAGTCATTGAAGGTTAATTATTCTTATGGCTTGTGAGTTTGATAAATAGTTCTTCCAGCCGATTAGACTTGTTTCTTGTGCTTAAAATTGTAATGCCTTGCTCGTTTAATTTGTTAAATAATTCATGCAAAGTATTATTGCCCGTCAGGCTAACTTCTAGTGTTTTTGTATCAATAATATTGAACGAGTAGTTGTCTAATGCAGGTGTTTCAACTAATGGTTGTTGCAAGTAAAGAATAAAACTTTCTTCATTTAACTTTCCAAGCAAGTTGCTCATACTGTCTTCAGCAATGACTTGTCCGTGATCAATAATTGCGAGGTTTTTGCATAAGTTTTCTGCTTCTTCTAGGTAGTGTGTAGTCAAAATAATCGTTTTTCCTTCTGCATTGATCGATTGGAGTAAATCCCACATAGATCTGCGTACTTCTATATCAACACCTGCAGTTGGTTCATCTAGGATGAGTAGTTTTGGATTATGTACTAATGCTCGCGCGATCATTAGTCTTCGTTTCATTCCTCCAGAAAGTTCTCGAGGGGTGTGATTGCGTTTTTCCCAAAGTCCTAATTTATTTAGGCAATCTTCAGCAGAACTTAGAGCTTTTTTTCGATGTAAGCCATAATATCCTGCTTGGCTTTTGACGATCTCGATTAATGGTTCAAAGCTATTAAAATTAAACTCTTGTGGCACCAAGCCAATCTGACTTTTTGCTTTGGAGAAGTCCTTGTCAATATCAAAACCCATGATGTTTACTTTGCCGGCTGATTTGTTAATCAATGAGGTCAAAATACCAATTAATGTCGATTTTCCAGCGCCATTTGGCCCTAATAAAGCAAAGAAGTCTCCCACTCTCACATTGAGGTCTATATTATCTAAGGCTATCACCTTATTCTTATAGACTTTACTGAGGCCTTTAATTGTAAGTGCGTTTTCAGTCATCTTAGAAACAGTTATCAAAATGCAAAAGGAAGCTAATGCTTGATACAAATATAATGCAGTATTTTTATAATGAAACAGATGTTGACAGTATACCTATTAATATTGTCCTCAAGTCAGAATTTAATAACTGGAAAAAACAGCAATCACAGTATTGGCAAAATTGGATCAATGCATCTCAATTCAAATCTAAACCTAACAATGTTCTATGTATCCCCAATCAAGAAGGTGAATTAGAAGCTGTTTTAGTCATTGCAGACTTGCATGATATGACATGGTGCTTAGGGTCTTGTGCGAGACAACTACCTGCTGGTAAATTCCACCTAAATTCTTCTTATAAAAGTAATGATCAAATATATCTTGGCTGGGTCTTGGGTGCATATCAATATAATGTTTACAAGAAAGGTAAAATGCCAGCTTGCAAACTGCGGATCGATGAATCGGTTGATGCTGAGTTTGTGTCCGCATTAGCTCAAGCTATCTACACAGTTCGAGACATGGTTAATGCTCCTGCCTCTGACATGATGCCGCAACATATTTCTGCAGAATGTGAATCTATTGCTAAAGAATTTAATATTCACATTAAACAATATATTGGAGATGATTTACTAAAAGAAAATTATCCAGTTATTCATGCAGTAGGGCGTGCCAGTGTCCACGCTCCACGCTTAATTGAGTTTAAATGGGGTGATCCAAAACATCCAAAAGTAAGTCTAATAGGTAAAGGGGTTTCGTTTGATAGTGGAGGCCTAGATATTAAGTCTGCACAAGGTATGCGATTAATGAAAAAGGATATGGGTGGTGCGGCTCATGCGTTAGGGGTGGCACTTGCAATCATGAAATTGAATCTACCTATTCATATGCAAGTTTTGATACCCGCTGTTGAAAATGCTATTTCAGCAAATGCTTTTCGTCCAGGTGATGTGCTTACTTCAAGAAGCGGAAAAACGATAGAAATAGATAATACAGATGCAGAAGGTCGACTAATACTATGTGACGCCATTACCAAGGCAGCAGAAGATGAACCTGAACTGATGATTGATTTTGCAACCTTAACCGGTGCAGCAAGAGTAGCGCTTGGTACTGAAGTTCCTGCTTTCTTTACTAATGATGAAAACTTAGCGACTGAATTAATGAATGGATCTAAAAGTTCAAACGACCCTGTCTGGCAGATGCCCTTGCATAAAGAATATCGTTATATGTTGAATAGCGATATTGCAGATATCACGAATTCAGCGGCAACAGGTTATGGTGGTGCGATCACTGCGGCATTATATTTAGAAGAGTTTATCCCAGCAGAGGTAAAGTGGATCCATTTTGATGTGATGGCTTACAATTTGCGGGCAAGGGCGGGTCGACCTAAAGGTGGAGAAGCAATGGGTTTACGAGCCGTAATAGATTTTTTGAGAAAACGTTATTCTCATTAATTACAAATATGATTGATTCACATAAATTTTCAGTTGCACCCATGCTGCATTGCACGGATAGCCACTTCAGGTACTTGGCACGGTTAATGTCAAAGCGTTGCTTGCTCTATACTGAAATGATTACTACAGGTGCTCTTATACATGGTGATCGTGAACGTTGGCTTAGTTTGCATGGCGAAGAAAATCCTGTTGCTCTACAGCTAGGCGGAAGTGATCCTTTGGAAATGGCTGCCTGTGCAAAACTTGCTGAAGAATACAAGTTTGATGAAGTCAATATAAATGTAGGTTGTCCTAGTGATCGCGTGCAAGCAGGAAAATTTGGAGCATGCTTAATGTTAGAACCACAAGTCGTGGCTGACTGTATAAAAGCAATGAAAAGTCTAACCGATATTGAAGTTACTGTTAAAACTCGTATAGGTGTGGATGATCAAGATAGTTATCAATTCTTGCAACAATTTGTTGAAACCATTGCATCAGCAGGATGTAAAACAATAATCGTTCATGCGCGTAAAGCTCATCTATCAGGTCTTAGCCCTAGACAGAATAGAAATGTGCCACCTCTGCATTATGAATATGTGTACCAACTAAAGCAGGATTATCCCGAGCTAACATTCATTTTGAACGGCGGCCTTAAAGATAAAGCTGAAATGTTGACACATCTGCATGAATTGGATGGAATAATGGTGGGTCGTGAAGTATATGATAATCCATTTTTTCTATCGGATATTGATGCGTTGGTTTATTTAGAATCTGGATCTTCACTTACACGTTTTGATGTATTGGAAGAATATTTACTTTATGTGCAGACACAATTGGACAAAGGAATTCCTTTAAAAATAATGGCACAGCATATATTTGGATTGTTTAATGGCCTGCCAGGTGCAAGAGCTTGGCGTCGTTATCTCAGTGAAAATATATATGCAAAAGATGCTGGTGTTGAAGTAATTAAGGAAGCTGTGAAGTCTGTCACTGAGCAAAATCAAGTTGCATTGGCTAGTTGAATACATCACGGTAATGTGGGTGAGAAGAGAAGTATTGATAATCATCTAGATGGTCTATATCTCGCACTTCGGATAAACAGCTATATTTCCAACCGAGCTTCTGCAGCTTGAAAGTGGTTTGCTTCAACACTTGGTTGGTACTCCAGCGAACATTTTCAAAGATTGATGTATCAATACGTTTTGCGCCTATAAGAGCATAACCACCGTCTCTTGATGGGCCAAGAACAATATCATTGCCAGATGCTAATGCATTAAATGCATTTTCAATATAGTGCTTATTAATCATTAAGCAGTCTGATCCAATCAACACCACATGGTTCTCATCAGAAATATATGTGTTTATAGCGTGATGCATTTTGTCGCCAAGAGTACCTGCAGATTGCTTTTTAAGTTCCAATGAGTAGTTGGTTGCTAATTCAGATAGCATGGGATGATGTATAT
>CAZFEP010000073.1:0-10861 GCA_964517365.1 uncultured Thiotrichales bacterium
ATCAGATTCGGATCGTCAAGGAAGAGACCGGTGAGCCATGGTTTGTTGCAGCAGACATTTGTAGGTGCCTAGGTTTAGCGATTAATAAGCGAACCGGAAAGCCGAATGTTACCGTTGCTACTCGAAATTTGGGTGACGATCAAAAACGCAAGTTTCGTATCGATACCCCGGAAAATCCCAAAAATCCGTGGATTGATATGATGATCTTGTCTGAGGATGGGCTGTACAAGATGCTTCGCATCTCAGATAGTCTCGATGTGCAACGATTCAAACAACATGTGCAAAGAGAAGTGCTGCCCCAACACATTAATGGTGCTACCGCTGCTAAATTTGCCAGCCAAGGCTAGGTAATAAGACTAGGGTAATTACATTCGTTAAAGACAAGTTTGTTGCTTATATTTAGTTCAGCTCAGCTATGTACTGTCAATCATCTATTTAGATACAGGCGTGTAAATAAAATTATAGCCTGCTGGCGTAAAGCATGAGTTAAGCTGATTTAGGCAATTACAGACATACTTTAAAATAAAGCATTATAATTCTCTCAAACGCGCCATGGCTTGTTCTAGAACTTCCATGCTGGTCGCATAAGACAACCTGATATGACCAGGAGATCCAAATGCAGTTCCAGGAACGCCGGCGATTCCAGACTGCACAAGTAAGTATTCTGCAAATTCAATATCGTTTGCAACACCTTCTGTTCGATCTATCATGCCTTGGATGTTAGGAAAACAGTAAAACGTTCCATCGCAACTCATGCAGTCAACCCCGTCAATTTGATTTAATGCGTTAACGATGTATGCATGTCGTTCTTCAAATGCGTTGCACATAGTGCTAACACAACCTTGATCACCTGTGAGTGCAGCTTCGGCAGCTGCTTGTGAGATAGAGCTTGGATTTGAGGTGCTTTGTGACTGGATATTGGTCATTGCTTTGATGATGTCAGCTGGCCCCGCAGCAAAACCAATTCGCCAGCCAGTCATAGAGTAGACTTTAGATACGCCATTAAGCACTACAGACCGGTCTTTAAGTGAAGGCGTGGTATTGAGTATGTTGGTAAATTTTTGCTCACCAAACATAATGTGTTCATAAATATCATCAGTGACCACAATGATGTTTTTATGTTTTTCTAAAACTTTTCCTAATTCAGACAATTCTTCTTTAGTGTACGCAATACCAGAGGGATTAGAGGGGCTATTAATTACAAATAGTTTTGTTTTTGGTGTGATATGTTTTTCTAAATCAGTAGCAGTAATTTTGCAGCGGTTTTTGTCATCGCTGGGAATAATTACCGGCTCACCACCTGCCAGTAATGCCATATCTGGGTATGATACCCAGTACGGTGCAGGGATGAGGACTTCGTCGCCATCGTTTAAAATGGCTTGGCACAAATTATAAAACACTTGTTTACCACCATTTGAAACCATCACTTCATTGGCTTGATACTCAAGTTGATTTTCACGCTGAAACTTTTCAATGATCGCGTTCTTTAATGAAATGGTTCCGGCAACGGGTGTATATTTGGTCTTGCCGTCTTGCATTGCCTGAATTGCGGCAGCTTTGATATGTTCCGGTGTATCAAAATCTGGTTCTCCCGCGGCAAGATTCAAAATATCTCCACCATCAGCACGAATTTGATTTGCTCTAGCGGTTATGGCTAAAGTGACAGATGGCTGGATGCGTGAGACGCGAGTGGCTAATGGGCTGGTCACAAGTGTTCCCTTGAGTATTTATACGTATTTGATTGTTGAAATGGGTTGTTTGATAAGCCACTTTACAGCGGCAATGCATGATACGTGAACTTTCTAAAAGAGATAAGTCAGAAGATAAGCCAGATAATAAGAGAAGAAAGTGTTCAAAAACCAATCACAGCAATGAACAATTACGGCAATGAAAAGTACTTTTCAAATAAATACTAAATTCGAGCCTGCCGGAGATCAGCCTGTGGCAATTGATGCTCTGGTGGAAGGCCTCGGAGATGGTTTAGCCCATCAAACCTTGCTGGGCGTAACTGGGTCGGGTAAAACCTTTACAATTGCTAACGTGATTCAACAGGTGCAACGTCCCACTATTATACTGGCACCCAATAAAACGTTAGCTGCACAGTTGTATGGAGAGATGAGTGAATTCTTCCCTAACAATGCTGTGGAATACTTTGTCTCGTACTACGATTATTACCAGCCTGAAGCGTATGTGCCATCCAGTGATACATTTATTGAAAAAGACGCATCGGTAAACGATCACATTGAACAAATGCGTCTCTCTGCTACCAAAGCGCTCTTTGAAAGACCCGATACGATCATTGTCGCGACGGTATCCGCTATTTATGGCCTGGGTGATCCAAAAGCATATTTGGGCATGGTAATGCACCTTGATCGTGGCGACCGCATTGATCAACGTAAACTATTACAAAAACTCGCTGAACTTCAGTACACAAGAAATGATGTTGAACTGCGGCGTGGCACGTTTCGCGTACATGGAGATGTGATTGATGTGCATCCTGCAGAATCTGAACGTGAAGCCATACGTGTTGAATTGTTTGATGAAGAAATCGAAAACCTTAGTTACTTCGATCCATTAACAGGTGAACTGATTCGCAAAGTTCCGCGTTTAACTATTTATCCCAAAACACACTATGTAACGCCACGTGAAATTTTACTAAACGCAGTTGATCAAATAAAAGACGAATTGAAAGATCGTTTAAAAGAGTTAAAAGAAAAAAATCTTTTAGTTGAGGAGCAGCGCCTGGAGCAACGCACGCGATTTGATTTAGAGATGATTCAAGAGATTGGTTATTGTAACGGTATCGAGAACTACTCGCGCTATTTGTCAGGACGGGCGCCTGGAGAGCCACCTCCATGTTTATTAGATTACTTGCCCGATGATGCGTTGATGGTAATGGACGAGAGCCATGTATCGGTTCCACAATTTGGCGGTATGTATAAAGGCGATCGCTCACGTAAAGGTACTTTGGTGGAGTATGGCTTCAGACTGCCCTCAGCAATGGATAATCGGCCGTTAAAGTTTGAAGAGTTTGAGAATTTAGCACCGCAGGTGATTTACGTGTCGGCTACACCGGGACCCTATGAGGCTGAAAAATCTGATGCGGTTGCTGAGCAAGTGGTGCGCCCGACAGGATTGATTGATCCGGAAATAGAAGTGCGTCCTGTTGGTTCTCAGGTGGATGATGTGCTGTCTGAAATTAATGAACGTGTTCAGAAAGATGAACGTGTTTTAATTACAACGTTAACCAAACGCATGTCAGAAGATCTTACAGAATACTTGAACGAGCATGGTGTACGAGTGCGATATTTGCATTCTGATATTGACACAGTAGAGCGTGTCGAAATCATTCGAGGTCTGCGGAAAGGCGATTTTGATGTTTTGGTGGGGATTAATTTATTACGAGAGGGTCTGGATATACCCGAAGTGTCTTTAGTGGCCATACTGGATGCAGATAAAGAGGGTTTCCTGCGTTCAGAGAGATCATTAATTCAAACTGTTGGGCGTGCTGCGCGACACTTAAGCGGCAAGGCCATCATGTACGCAGATAAAATCACAGGCTCAATGCAAAAAGCGATAGATGAAACAGATCGACGCAGAGAGAAGCAAGTAGCGTTTAATAAAGAGCACGGTATCACGCCTGTGGGCATTAAAAAGAATGTGTCCGATATCATGGAAGGTGCTTACAAAATGCCATATGACTTGAGTAAAGGAGCGTCACGCAAGAAGGTCGCTGAAGAGATCTATGAATATTCGCGCATGACGCCCGAGCAAGGTATGAAGAAAGTCAGGCAGCTAGAACAAAAAATGTATAAGCATGCAAAAGATTTGGAATTTGAAGATGCAGCTAAGATTCGTGATGAAATAGAACGATTGAAAGATATCATCGTTGGCAAGCCAAGTGCTATCTAAGCTATTCGGAAGAGGTGCTTAGAGTCTGAATCTATGTTAATTTCCATCATCACAACAGGCGCGTAGCTCAGTTGGTTAGAGCGCTACCTTGACATGGTAGAGGTCAGCAGTTCGAATCTGCTCGTGCCTACCACTCCTGGAGTGATAACTACGTAACATGGAAAGTACTGAGCTTTACAATTATATTAATATTTTGATTAACAATCAGAATAGTGAAATTTGATCTGAGACAAGGCGCGGAATTTTTTTGGGTGCTTATTTACAGGTACGTAAACGAGCTTTAAAAAAATTAGTGCAACATTTTTTGTGTAACCATTTTATGTTTAACAAAGTATCAGAGCAAAAGACGCATTCTGACATGTGGCCCTTCGTATAGGTCACCACTGAGGAGAAAACTATGCCGGTCATTACCCTTCCTGATGGAACCGAAAAACAATTCGATGCTCCCGTCACCACACAACAAGTCGCAGAATCGATTGGGCCAGGATTAGCCAAAGCAACTATTGCGGGTCGTATAGATGGCGAGCTTGCAGATGCATGTGTGGAAATTACCAAAGATGTTCGTTTGGAGATTGTTACCAATAAAGATCAAGATGGGGTCGAAATTATTCGCCACTCGTTCGCGCATCTAATGGGGCACGCAGTTAAACAACTTTATCCAGATGCAAAGATGGCTATTGGTCCCGTGATAGATAATGGGTTTTATTACGATATTGAATATGAGCGCCCGTTTACCCCTGAAGATTTAGTTGCCATAGAAAAACGTATGGGTGAGTTAGTTAAGAAAGATTACGATGTAATTCGAAAAGTAGTCAGTCGTGATGAAGCCGTGAATGCATTTAAAGAGCGTAGTGAGGACTATAAAGTAGAAATAGCATCTGAAATTCCTGATGGTGAGGTGATTGCTTTGTATCACCACGAAGAGTACACCGACATGTGTCGTGGCCCACATGTACCAAACACACGACATTTGCGTGCATTCAAATTAACAAAGCTTGCCGGTGCATATTGGCGTGGCAATTCTGATAATCAAATGTTGCAGCGAATTTATGGAACGGCATGGGCAGATAAAAAGCAACTCAAGCAGTATCTGACACAGTTAGAAGAGGCTGAAAAGCGTGACCATCGCAAGATAGGTAAGCAAATGGATTTATTTCACTTTCAAGAAGAAGCGCCTGGCATGGTGTTTTGGCATGATCGTGGTTTCAGTTTGTACAAAGAGGTTGAGAATTACATTCGTACTATCTTGAGGGATCGTGGCTATCAAGAAGTTTTAACCCCTCAAGTTTTAGATCGCAAACTTTGGGAAAAATCAGGTCATTGGGATAAATTTGGTGACATGATTTTTGCTACTCAATCTGAGAATCGTGAATATGCCATTAAGCCAATGAACTGTCCGGGTCATGTGCAAATTTATAATCAAGGATTGAAGAGTTATCGTGATTTGCCATTAAAACTGTCCGAGTTTGGTTTAGTGCATCGAAACGAACCTTCAGGCACCTTGCATGGTTTAATGCGTTGTCGTCGATTTGTGCAAGATGATGCGCATATATTCTGTACACGTGAACAGTTGCAAGAAGAGGTGGCGGAGTTAATCAAGCTCACTTTTGATGTCTACAAAGATTTTGGCTTCGAAAAGATCGAATTAGCATTATCTACGCGACCCGAGAAACGGGTTGGGGAAGACGTGCTTTGGGATGAGGCTGAAAATGCACTTGAGCAGGCGTTCAAGAAACAAGGTCTCGAGTACACACTGCAGCCAGGTGAAGGTGCTTTTTATGGCCCTAAGATTGAATTTACACTCAGGGATTGCATTGGGCGCGCATGGCAATGTGGCACTATTCAGGTGGATTTCTCAATGCCGGGTCGGTTGGATGCCAATTATGTTGCAGAAGATGGCTCGAAGAACGTGCCCGTGATGATTCATCGCGCCATTTTGGGTTCATTAGAGCGATTTATTGGTATTTTAATTGAGAATTATGCTGGTAATCTTCCTCTCTGGTTGGCGCCCACTCAGGCGGTAATCATGAATATTACGGACAAACACAGTGAATTTGTGGGCTCAGCGCTAGAAACGCTTAAAAATCAAGGGTTCAGAGTCATTTCAGACTTGAGAAATGAGAAGATTGGCTTTAAGATTCGCGAGCATACAATTGCTCACATACCCTATATGTTGGTAGTGGGAGATCGTGAAGTTGAAGCGAATCAGCTGGCCGTACGTACGCGCAGTGGTGAAAATCTTGGATCAATGAATATAGAAGATATTCTCAAGATGTTTACCGAGGAATGCGCGAACCGCGGCCATTAATTTTTTTTGGAGGATTAGAATATTAGCGCAGCAAAAGATAACCGTTTAAATGCTGAAATAACTGATCAAGAAGTTCGTTTGATTGGCAGTGATGGTGAACAAGTAGGTGTAGTTGCAATTGATGAAGCGCAACGCATCGCACAAGAAGCAGAACTAGATTTAGTTGAAATCGTACCCAATGCAAAACCTCCGGTTTGTAGAGTTATGGACTACGGGAAGTTTAAGTTTGAGCTAAGTAAAAAATCGCATGCTGCGAAAAAGAAACAAAAATTAATTCATGTAAAAGAGATTAAGTTTAGACCCGGTACAGAAGAAGGTGATTACCAAACCAAGTTAAGAAAGCTAACTGAATTCCTGACTGATGGTGATAAGACTAAAGTAACGATACGTTTTCGCGGTCGAGAAATGATGCACCAGAACTTGGGTATGAATTTACTGGATCGGATTGAAGAAGACTTGAAAGAGTATGGTGAGGTGGAGCAGCGACCAAAGCTAGAGGGACGGCAACTGGTTATGGTGTTTTCACCACTAAAAAAGTTAAAGAAATAAAACAGAAGTGACAATTAGAAATAAGCGAAAATAAAAATGCCAAAATTAAAAACAAACAGAGGTGCTGCAAAGCGTTTTAAGAAAACTGCAAAAGGTGGTTTCAAACGCTCACAGTCTCATTTACGACATATCCTTAGCAAGAAAAGCACTAAGAGAAAAAGACAATTGCGTGCGGATGCAATGATAGCTGATGCAGATGTAAAAGCTGTGAAGCAAATGCTTCCTTACGCGTAAGTAATTAATCCATAACGAAAGAAAATAGTTAATTGTTTGGTTGTTTTGGTTGATTAGACGGATCCAAAAGATTTGCTGTCAAAGATTAAGTCAATAATTAGCCAAAATTTAGTAAGCAAAAAATAAGTAAGAGAGAATTGAGATGCCAAGAGCTAAACGATCTGTTGTCGCGCATGCGAAACATAAAAAAGTACGCGCAAAAGCCAAGGGTTACTATGGGGCGCGCAAGAATGTTTACCGGGTTGCAAAGCAAGCTGTAATAAAAGCAGGGCAATATGCATATCGTGATCGCAGACAGAAGAAACGTCAGTTCCGTTCACTTTGGATAGTACGAATTAATGCGGCGGCAAGACAGTTTGGCCTGTCTTATAGCAGGCTAATCGATGGTTTGAATAAAGCCTCAATTGATATCGATCGTAAAGTATTAGCTGACTTAGCGGTTCACGATATAGAAACATTCGGCAAGTTGGCTGAAAGAGCAAAAGAAAGTTTGTCAGCAGCATAGCCAGCAGCATAAGCAAGTGCCGGTAGGCAGGGATAGTGATCTCACTGCGTATTCATTTGGTATAAGTTAATAAAAGGGAAAGGCGATGCCTTTCCCTTTTTTGTTTAAAGAGTTGAATGTAAGAAAACATGTCTGATCTGAAAGTATTAGAAACATCAGCAATGGATGAGATCCAGTCATCTAGTGATATGGATCAGCTTGAATCTTTGCGTGTGCAATATCTTGGAAAAAAAGGAGTCTTGACTGAAAAGTTAAAATCGCTTGGTAAGCTTCCTAAAGAAGAGCGCCCCGCTGCTGGGCAGGATATCAATAAAGTTAAAGCTAGAATCCAGAAATCGATAGAGGCAAGAAAAGCGCACTTGCAAGAAGCTGAAATTAACCTGCAGCTAAAAAATGAAACGTTGGATGTAAGTTTACCTGGTAGAGGTCAAGGTATAGGCAGTTTGCATCCCATCACCTTAACGCTCAATCGAATCCAGAATTACTTTAAACAATTTGGCTTCGTAGTAGAAGAAGGCCCAGAAATTGAAGATGAGTTCCATAATTTTGAAGCATTGAATATTCCAGCGCATCACCCCGCACGTGCAATGCATGACACTTTTTATTTTGATGACAAGCTATTGTTGCGCACACATACTTCATCGGTGCAGATTCATGTAATGCAAGAACAAACGCCACCGATAAGAATTATTGCGCCTGGACGTGTTTATCGTTGTGATTCCGACCCAACGCATAGCCCTATGTTTAATCAAGTTGAAGGTTTGTTGGTGGATGAGCATGTTTCATTTGTTGACTTGAAAGGCATTATTATTGATTTTCTACAAACCTTTTTTGATGATGAGGATTTGCAGGTTCGTTTTAGACCGTCGTACTTTCCTTTTACAGAGCCTTCAGCAGAAATTGATATAGGGAAAACGGACAAGCAGACCAATAAAACCAAGTGGCTAGAGGTTATGGGTTGCGGAATGGTGCACCCCAATGTTTTTTCAAGTGTGGGTATAGATACTAATAAATATAATGGTTATGCATTTGGAATGGGTGTGGAGCGATTAGCTATGTTGCGTCATCAAGTGAATGACCTGCGTTTGTTTTTCGAAAATGATCTGCGTTTTCTAAAACAATTCTCCTAACGTTTGTAATGTAAGAGTATAAGAGATGCGTGTAAGCGAAAATTGGTTGCGTGAATGGGTGGAGCCAAAGATGGATACCCAAAAATTGGCGGATACCTTAACGATGGCAGGTTTAGAGGTAGATGGTATAGAGCCTGCAGCTCCTAAGTTTTCTGGAGTTGTGGTTGCAAAAGTGCTTAAGGTTGAGGCTCACCCTGATGCGAAAAAGTTACATGTTTGCCAGGTGGATGATGAAAGTGGTGAAGTATGTAATGTAATTTGTGGCGCAAGTAATGTGCGTGATGGATTAAAGGTGGCTTTTGCTAAGGTTGGTGCAATCTTGCCTGGTAATTTTAAGATAGAACCCAAGCAGCTGCGAGGTATCGAGTCGTTGGGCATGCTGTGTTCTGCAAGTGAGCTGGGCTTGGCTGAAGCTTCGCAAGGAATTATGGAGCTGCCCGAAGATGCTGACTTGGGCGCGGATATTTATGATGAATTCGCATTGAATGATCAAGTGATCGATATAGATCTCACACCTAACCGTTCTGACTGTTTAAGTATTCAAGGTATTGCACGTGAAGTGTCAGCATTATTAGATGTGCCGCTGCTAAAAGAGTTTTCAGTAAATGATGTGGTAGCAACATCATCAGCTGTTCTACCTATAGAGATTTCTGCCAAGCATGAATGCCCGCGTTACCTAGGCAGAGTTATTGAGGGGGTGGATGGTTCAATCAAGAGTCCATTATGGATGCAGGAGAAATTACGGCGAGCAGGAATGCGTTCTATTAATGCAATTTCTGATATCACAAACTTTGTGATGCTGGAGTTAGGTCAACCTATGCATGCATTCGCATTGAGCGCGTTAAATGACAACATAGAAGTTCGTTTTGCAAACAAAGCCGAGAAGCTTGAGTTACTAGACGGTCAAGTGGTGGAGCTAGCTCAAGATGAATTGGTAATAGCGGATTCAAAACAAGCTGTTGCGCTGGCAGGGATCATGGGAGGGCAAGCAACTTCTATTCAAGAAAATACTACAAAAGTGTTTTTAGAAAGTGCTTCTTTCAAGCCTGAAATCATTGCTGGTAAAGCGCGTCGCCATGGCTTGCATACAGACTCGTCACATCGTTTTGAGCGCGGTGTTGATCCTGATTTGGCCAGATTTGCCCTTGAGCGCGCAACACATTTGATTTTGGATCTAGTTGGTGGTGATGCCGGACCGGTTGTATGTAATGAAGACCCAGCCTCTCTTTCAAAGCATGAACGGATAGAATTGATACATTCAAAAGTTGAGTCTTTATTGGGAATAACGCTTTCAATAACAGAAACTAAGTCACTTTTAGAGCGATTATGCTGTGATGTGAAAGTTGAGAATGATGTGTTGAGTGTTATGCCACCAAGCTATCGCTTTGATTTACGCTACGATGTTGATTTGATCGAGGAAATTGCTCGATTAGTAGGGTATGAAAATATTCCTGCAGATGTAAAAGCATTAGCTATCAATACCACTTCCAATATTGAAGAAGACCAGCTTGTGTCAATTAAGGGAGCTTTAGTTGCGCTCGGTTATCATGAGGTGATTACGTTTAGTTTTGTAGATCAAGAAACTGAAAGTTTATTGAATGATAAGAATTCAAGTAAAGAATTAGCGAACCCGATTTCGCGAGACCTATCTGTAATGAGGAGCAGTGCCTGGCCAGGCTTGATTAAGGCTGCCCAGCACAATTTACACCGACAGCAGTCTCGAATAAGAATATTTGAGCAAGCATTACAGTTTAAAAATACTAAAGAGGGTTTGTTGCAGTTACCAAGTTTATCGGGATTAATAATTGGTGACTGCAAACCAGAACAGTGGGGAGTGGTGAGTAAAAAGGTCGATTTTTATGATCTCAAAGGTGATGTTGAGTATGTGTTAAGTATGTCTTCTCTAAATATAAACGAGGTATCTTTCCAGTCTGCGGATGATGCGGCTTTGCATCCGGGTCAATCGGCTAACATTATGTATAACGATAGATATATCGGTCGTTTAGGAAAGTTGCATCCACGTATACAGTCTGAATTGGACTTTGATTCACCCGTATATTTATTTGAATTACAATTAAATGAAATGATTAAGCGTCCCGATGTAAATGCATATCAAGCGCTTTCAAAATACCCCTCGATTCGTCGGGATATCACGGTGATTGTTGAAGAAAATATCAGTGCTTCAGACATTCGTTCAAACATTGAACAAATGAATATTGAAAG
>CAZFEP010000074.1:0-10772 GCA_964517365.1 uncultured Thiotrichales bacterium
CCAAGATTGTATGTATATTAACACTGTACAGGTGCAGGTAACGGAAACGCTTACACGATGCTTTTGGGTATGGTTAAGCTGCTTTTACTTGCAAGGCGCAGAATTTAAATTCTGGTATTTTGCCATACGGATCTAGTGCTTCATTAGTTAACAAGTTGGCTGCGGCTTCTCGGTAACAGAAAGGCATAAAGACTTGTCCTGAACTTACGCCATCATCTGCACGTGCAAAGCATTCTATTTCACCTCGTCTGGATGAAAGAGTTACTCTGCCACCTTCTTTTACGCCAAGCTTAGCTAAATCAGTAGGGCTGATGCTCGCTACCGGTACAGGTTCTATCGCATCCAGCATAGATGCGCGACGGGTCATTGAGCCGGTGTGCCAATGTTCTAGTTGGCGGCCCGTAACCAGTACAAATGGATATTCTGTATCGGGTAATTCGTCTGCATTGGTAAATTCTGCAGGTACAAACTTACCTCTACCATTTTCAGTAGGGAAGTCATCGGTAAAAATAACACTTTGACCTGGATCATTTTCTTCTTCGCATGGGTAGGTAATGGAATGTTGTTCTTCTAAACGATCCCATGTCATGCCTTTGATGCTGTCCATGCCTTGACGCATTTCATTAAACACATCTGATGGATGATGATATTTCCAATCCAATCCCATGCGATTGGCTAATTCATTAATGAGCCATAAATCTTGTTTAGCTTCGCCAGGTGGCATCAGTGCTTGACGGCCTAGTTGCACACGGCGATCAGTGTTAGTGAAGGTACCAGTTTTTTCCGGGAAGGCTGATGCCGGCAAGATGACATCTGCAAACCATGCCGTTTCGGTCATGAAAATATCTTGTACGACTAAATGCTTAAGTGTGGCTAATGCTTTGCGTGCATGATTCAAATTCGGATCGGACATGGCAGGGTTTTCACCCATGACATACATGCCATGTAAATTACCATCTGAAATGGCATGCATGATTTCAACAACCGTTAAGCCTGGGTTGTTATCTAGCTTGGTATCCCACAACTTTTCAAATCGCGCATGGGCTTCAGGATTATCAACGCGCTGATAATCTGGAAATACCATCGGTATTAAGCCTACATCTGATGCACCTTGAACATTGTTTTGGCCCCGTAAGGGGTGCAAACCTGTTCCAGGCTTACCAATTTGTCCGGTCATCATTGAAAGCGCAATTAAGCATCGTGCATTATCGGTGCCGTGTATGTGTTGTGAAACACCCATGCCCCAGAATATTATCGAGGCGTTAGAGCTTGCGTAGACTTTTGCAACTTCATGAAGTGTTTCGGCAGGGATGCCACAAATCTTTTCTACACTTTCAGGGGTATATTTAAGAATGTGCTTGGCAAATTCTGCAAAGTCTTCAGTGCGGTCTTTAATGAAGTCTTTGTCTAATAAGTTTTGTTTGATAATCGAATTCATGATGCCGTTTAACATGGCGACATCAGTGTCAGGTTTAAATTGTAAAAAGTGATCTGCATGACGTGCGATATCAGAGCGTCTTGGGTCCATTACTATTAATTTGGTCCCATTACGTTTAGCATTTTTGATAAACGTAGCAGCAACAGGATGATTTTCGGTCGTATTGGAACCTATTATTACTATGACATCAGCTTTCTTAACATCTTCAACCGGATTCGATACCGCGCCGGAACCGATACCTTCTAATAACGCCACAACTGATGAGGCGTGACACAAGCGTGTGCAATGGTCTACGTTATTGGTTCTAAAACCGGTTCGCACCAGTTTTTGGAATAAGTACGCTTCTTCGTTAGAGCCTTTGGCTGAGCCAAAACCGGCTAATGCATTCGGTCCGTTCTCGTCACGAATATCCGTCAAGCCTTTTGCTGCAAAATCTAATGCTTCATCCAAAGTGGCTTCACGAAAATACTTATCGATATCTTTATAGGTGAGTTCATCAAGGTTTTTGATGTCTTTGCTAACGCCTTCTTTGCGAATTAAAGGTTTGGTTAAGCGCCCATCATGATGCACATAGTCGAAACCATATCGGCCCTTCACGCATAAACGGCTTTTATTAGCCGGACCATCGCGTCCTTCTACATAAATAATTTTTTCATCTTTGATGTTGTACGTGAGTAGACAACCCACACCACAATACGGGCAGGTTGATTCTACTTTGCGATCGGGTTCTTGTAGGCCTAGTTCATTAGAAGGCATTAATGCGCCAGTAGGGCAGGCTTGAACACATTCGCCACATCCTACACATGTGCTATCGCCCATGGGGTCTTGGATATCAAAAACAATTTCTGAATGTGAACCACGATTTGCGTAACCGATGACATCATTATTTTGTTCTTCACGGCAGGCACGAACGCAACGTGTACATTGAATGCAGGCATCTAGATTAACGGCAATAGCGGGATGTGATAAATCTTGTTCAGGGTTATGTCGTGACTCAAACCGGGGTAAGCCCACTTCTAGTTGCTGTGACCATTGGTCTAATTCACTGTTTAGGGTGTAGTCTTTTTCAGCCATGTCGGACTGTAGTAATTCCAACACCATCTTTTGTGAATGAATTGAGCGTTCATTGTCGGTATGCACCACCATGCCTTCTGTGGGTGTGCGAACGCATGAAGGTTGTAATACACGCTCTCCTTCAATTTCTACAACACAAGCGCGACAGTTACCATCAGCACGCATACCGGGGGTGTAACACAGATGAGGAATATCGACACCATTTCGGCGTGCCGCTTCTAGTATGGATTCATTTTCATAGGCTTTGATAGTTTCACCGTTAAGTGAAAACGCTATGGTTTTAAAGTCTTCTAAATGTTCTGGATTAGCGGCCATTTAATTGCTCCAACATTCCTTTGCTTACTTTGTTTATCTAGTTAAATGTTTTGGTTTAGTTCTTTTGATCTAATTCATCAGGGAAATAATTTATTACGGACGTCATCGGATTTGATGCAGCTTGCCCCAAGCCACAAATCGATGCGTCATTCATAGTTTGTGACAATTCTTTCATGAGTGGTTGGTCCCATGTTGGTTTCTTCATTAGCATGGTTGCTTTTGAAGTACCCACACGACAAGGCGTACACTTTCCACATGACTCGTGCGCAAAGAAGTTCATTGCGTTACGCGCAAGGTCACGTGCTTTATCTTTATCAGAAAAAACAATGATTGCAGCAGATCCTATGAAGCAGCCATGTTCATTTAAGGTGTCAAAATCTAGCGGTATATCACCCATTGAAGCCGGCAAAATTCCACCGGATGCACCGCCCGGGAAGTAACCATAGAATTCGTGGCCATCTAGCATGCCACCGCAATGTTCTTCAATTAATTCTTTAATGGTAATGCCAGCATCGGTAATGTGAACACCCGGTTTTTTCACTCGCCCGCTCACCGAAAATGTACGCATACCTTTTCTGCCATTGCGGCCTTGATCAGAGAACCAGGATGCACCTTTTTCAAGAATGTCACGCACCCAAAATAAAGTTTCTAAATTATGTTCTAAGGTAGGGCGACCAAATACACCAACTTGAGCCACAAAGGGAGGGCGTAGGCGTGGCATGCCGCGCTTGCCTTCTATCGATTCAATCATTGCGGATTCTTCACCACAAATATATGCACCTGCACCGCGACGCAGTTCGATGTGTGGCAACTGGCAGGGTGGATCTTTTTTAAGTTCATCCAATTCATGCAGCAACATGGTGTAACAGTTTGCATATTCATCACGCAAATATATATAAATATCTTCAATTCCCACTACTTGAGCTGCAATTAATGCACCTTCTATAAAACGATGTGGGTCTCTTTCGAGGAAGTAACGATCTTTAAAAGTTCCAGGTTCACCTTCGTCAATATTAATCGCCATCACTCGTGGACCATCTTGTTTACTAACGATGTCCCATTTTTGTCCTGCTGGGAAACCTGCTCCACCTAATCCACGCAGGCCAGAATCTTTCATTATTTCAATAATTTTTTCGGGCCCGTTTTGGGTGTCAAACATACGTTTAACTAATTCATAACCACCGCTATTAACATATTTGTTGTAGGTAACATATTCTGTAATGGGTGATTCAATGTCGCGTACTTCAACGGATTTATTCACGGTTTCTAAAGTAGCGTAATCAATTGGTTTCTGACCCACTATTGCAATAGGAGCCGTATCACATCGACCTACACAAGGGACACGTTGGATGCGTACCTTGTCGCCATGAAATTTTGTGAGTTCGCTTACTAATGTTTCAGCGTTACTCATTTCGCAACTAATCGAGTCACACACTCTTACGGTCAATTCGGGCGGAGCATGTTCACCTTCCTTGATTACATCGAAATGATGATAAAAAGTAGCTACTTCATAAACTTCGGTGGTGGCTAACCCCATGATGCTAGCCAAGGCTGTGATATGAGCCGCTGAAATATGACCAAACTTGTCTTGAATTAGATGTAGATACTCAATGAGTAGGTCGCGCCTAACGGGAAGTGCAGCGATTAGATCTTGAATTTGTTTTAATGTCTCAGGGTTAACGCGTCGTCCACGTTTTTCACCCTTCATCTTATTACGTTTACGTGAAACTACTTTATCCATTGTTCGCTGAAAATCCCTAAATTATAAATCCAAAATTATAAATATAGTCTACGATTAAAGTCTAAAAATGCGTATATTCCAAATGTTAATACATTACAAAACATGACTTTAACCGATCCAAATTAGCATCTCACCTTGACCGCCGACTGTAGTATCGCCGATATAGCGTTGTACACGACGACGCATGGGGTGTAGTGACTGGAAGGTGCTTTTATACTGCCTTATTTCGTTTAATAGCAATGTTAAATACCCTAAGTTGTGGCGCCCACAGTCACGAAATCCGGTTACTACATCTTTGGGTTTGTGAGGCAATAAAAGTGTGCCCCTGCGCATGCCTACACCCACTTGTTTACCAATGGTACCCAGGTTGGTAATGGTACCTGCTACCATTCTGCTGGCACAGTAATCACCAATATTTCCTACTACCATTATGGTGCCACGTCGTAACATGTCACCCGTAAAGTTACCGCTATTGCCGTGCACTAATATAGTGCCACCCGTCATGCCTTTCTTTTCTCCTGCATAGGCACTGCCAAGATAATGATTTGCATCGCCCATTACTTGAATTAATCCTTTTGACATTTTACAAGCTGCATAGTCTTGTACGTTGCCATCAATGGTTAATTTGCCACCCATTAGATCCGCACCTGCAAAATGACCTACATTTCCGTTTACGGTAAGTTGTGTATCTTTTCTTAGTGCATGGCCAATATAGTCCATACTTTTATTAGGATTTTCTAGCATGACAGGCTGATCTGAAAACGAACCCGTTATGTCAAAAAGGTCACCAACATTGCATTTTTCATTACCAACTTGTAAGGATAGTCTTTTGATTGCTTCACTACTTGAGCACTCATTGATGGCTTGACTCAACCAGCGCATATCAAGGCGCTGCTTAGAGCTTCCCTTATATGTAACGGTGGTATGTGTCATTCATAATCTCTCTTAGATGAAAATGGTGCGGCCCTAAATCACCGCCATAATTTCCACCGGTTATCTTTTCAATGCCTTGTGATTTGCCTAGATCGCAAATGGCTTCAATGCCACGCTGCATGGCGAGTGCAACATCTTCTTTTGTTAACCCGTCAATTACGATTTCCATGCAAGCTTCTATGTTTTTGCCTAGCACATTATCGGGTCGTCCTTTTAAGGTGGGGCAATAAGGATGATTGGTAGAAGCATTAAGAAACTTATACTTAGAACCTACTTTTGAGCCAGAACGAACACCACCACCAGGGAAAGGCATAATAATATTTGGCAACATGCCAATGGCATCAATGGCCGCTTCGCACGCTAGCAAAGCATGTGAAATGCCGCGTGCAAACACTAATAAGTTTCCACCACCGATGGCTTTTTGATAGCCCGTCGTTTCTGCGCAAATAAACTCACCATCCATTACGGGGATACGCCAATATCGTTTACCACCAAATTTTTTAGAAGTTTGGAAACCATCACCAAAGTAACGGATGTTTTTACCTAATGCGATTCGGTCATCACATTGCATGCCAGAAAAAACAGCAGTAGTGGGGCAGGTGAGTACACATTGCCCAATGCGGGTTTGTAATTGTTTTTCGAGTGTCTTTTTGTCAGTTGAAAACAGTAGTACTGATATTCCTGGACGGCCATCCGGGGTTTCGTGATTACCGATTACTTTTTCGATACCGGCTTCTACTCCGCAGCCAATCACGGACGTTGCAAAACCTGTCATGGTTTCAGCAGCATGACGTGCCCATTTGTAGTTGATTGCAGTAATGATGACGCGTGTTGCACGCATAGAAAATGCTTCTGCAAAAGTATCTTCTATTTCTACACCATTAATAATCATAGTAAATATTTATTTTAATTAATTATGCGTTGTTGCCACTTGGATGTACTTCAACTTCACTACCGATGCATTCTACCATCTCATCATTTGAAATTTTGAAGTTACTCAGAGAAATTGTCTGATAATCGTCAAAATATTTTTTCAATGGCTTCTCGATAGCATGATCAAATTCAGGTTTAACTACGTGCGTTATGCCTTGCACGGTTTCAACTATTTCGCCGTCTTTTACAATTAAGGTGCCGTCTTTAAATACATAAGCCGGTTTGGCAAACATTTGCTCAATATCATTTTGTTTTCGGTATATCGTAATATTGGCATTAGCACCTTCTCCAAGGTGTCCGTGGTTAGTTAGCCCTAAAATTTTTGCCGGCGCAGCGCGAGTCATGATGGCAATTTCATATAATGAATACTCACGATCCATTGAAGCAAGGTTAGAGGCTTCTTGTGCTCCTGTGTGAATGATTTTAAATACATCATTTCTGAATGAGCGATCCATTAATAATTTTATAAGGTGCGGATAGCTTGTAAACGGTGCGCCATTTGGGTGATCCGTGGTTAGGAAAATGCGCCATGGGTCATTCACTTGTAAAAATATTTCTAATCCAATGGCCCATTGCAATGCATTCACAAAGCTTTTGTCGCGATACTTGAAAGGTATGACGCCACAACCTGCTTCGCATTCAATATCCATTACTGTCCATTTCTTAGGTGAAGCATGGTCATGACCAAAATATTGCATCATGGTGTCACCGGAAGTGGTTATGGTTTGGCCAAACATAATTTGACCTACATCGGCACTAACATTTTTATTATTGTTGATGGCCTCAGCAATTTCACATGCTGAAGAGGAAAATTTTAAGTCACCTTCCGTACCATAACTATGAAACTGGATATGGGTTAAATGAATTGGTAATCCATCTGCAGCTGCCATAGTCGCAAGAGTTGTTGCAAAATTTCCTGGTACTCCCAAGTTACTTGCATGTACATGTAAAGGATGCGCAATGCCGAGGTCATGCACGGCTCGACTTAAGGTTGCAATAATGTCACGTGGTTTGCTGCCAGCTGGGCCAGTTTCGTCAACATCAAGTCGACGTTGATTATATTTGAATGCGTGTATGCCACCTGCATTGACTACTTTAATGCCTATGCATTGAGTAGCATCCAGTAACCAGGCCACATAATCATTGATGGCGTTTTGAGTAGCCCCTTCACGTATCATGTTGAGTAGAAAGTCGTCATTGCCCAACATGGCATAACCACCTTTATCTACCATCGGAGTATCTGCTAACTCCATATGTGCTTGACGCGCATTTACGGGTAATACTGCAGGTTCAAAACAGGCGGTGTAACCCATTTCTGCGTAGCGGTATCCTGCACTAAATGTGGAGGGAACAATGTGCCCGTTTCCAGAGCGTAACAAGTCGGAGCCGAAATGAGGATGTAAATGTTCGTCTTCCAACATCATGGTGCGGGCAATATTAACTTTTCCACCACCAATATGAGTGTGTAAATCAATAGCACCCGCCATCACAATGCAATCGCTTAAGTCATAGGTATCATTTAATTTATCATTATCGGAAAGTGTGTTTTTTATCTTTCCATCTACAATGAAAAGGTCTTTACACTCGCCATCAATTTGATGAGCAGGATCGTAGAGTTCTCCGCCTGATAATTTAATTGCCATATTTTATACAAGCTGCATAAGTTTATGTAACAGAACACTTGCTGTAGGCAGGTTACTGTTGCGTATTCTAGGTAAGGGTAAGGTAGCAACATTATCTGCACGGCAAGCCAAACCTCGATGATCTACTCCAGGGATTCCGCAAGGAATAAATACTGAAGCGTTATTATTTTTCATTCTAGTTTTCATTTTAGGATGCCCAAAAATTATTGTGGGAATCTTAGTGTCCGGTGGCTCATCATCTGAATGATAGTTAGCTATCCACAATAAACTGTCTGCTTCATTATTGGCTAACATATTCATACCATCAAAACGAACCGGATCGTGTACAGGCACGCCACTCATAAAGGAAACGGGTAAAGGAACACCGGTTTGCCAGGTTGTCACATGGTTTGCAGTAACTTCACCTTTTGAGCCGCCTAGCGGTAACCCGACACAGCGCACTTTTTGCATTAAAAATTTAATCGACTCAGTAATTGCTTGAATCGTGTGTTCTGCAGAATCTTGATTAAATTCAGAGGAATTCCAAATGAGTGTTGTATATTGGCTATCTAATATTGTTTGATATAAATCAATAAGACTTTGAGTGTTTTCATTGATTGCACTAATGTCTTTAGCTGATTTGTAAACAATTTCTTGTAAGTGATAAACGATGGTCTCAAGTAATGGATAGTCAAAAAATATTCGGGTTATATTATTTTTATCGTTTACAATTTTAAAGGCACCATCAGTAGAGATGTCTAGTATATAAATCTTTTTGTGGTCTACGTTTTTATCGCCAAGTGTCTTTTTGGGTAATAAAACGCGTTCTAATAAACGCGGAAATTTTTCGGTAACCTTGGAACCAAATATAATGACGCAATCAGCACGGTTGCGCGCTTCTGCCAATGTTGTTTTAACTTTACCAATACGTTGCATCACCGCACCGTTATGACGAATGCTTTTACCATTTGCGTGATCAATTACACCACCAAGTTTTTCAGTAATGGCCACCGCTTCTCGACAAGTTTGCACGTCGGTGATAAGGCCGCTTACAAGTGGCTGTTTAGCGTTTCCCAGGATTTCAGCTGCTTTGTCTAAAGCTTGTTTTTCGGTAACTGCTTCGCCCGATATTAAAGGAGTAGGGATTGAATTGGACTCTAACGAGGCTGATTCGAAAAGTTTTGCACACGGGTGTGATGAATCGGTCAATTTTACCGTTAGATCTGTCACATCTAATGACAAGTCGTCGCATAGCAATCCACAATGCGGGCAAGTTACATTTTCAAATTGCATGATTAACTATATTAGGTGTGCCTAACTGAGGAACAGTGTGATCGGGAACGGCACTCATCAGGTTATCAAGTGCTGGGTGTGACTGTTCGTGTTTTCTTGTGTTTTTACTTCATAAAACCACTATTAAAATGTAACGTATAGATACTAAACCGTCTGTATCTCGAATTCGACAGTATGTTGTGTCTAAATTCAAGTATAGCTTTATATTTAGCCGCATTTTATACAAATTAAACCAATTTTAGGAGTTCCAACGATGTCTAAATGGCGTGAAATAAAACCTGAGCAAACCTACAGCGAAGAGGAAATTAACCAAAGGTTGCAAGAAGAGCTTCCTAATTGGGTCTATGAAAATGGGTGGATTCGTCGCAAATATAAAACGCATAGTTGGAAAGGCACCATGATGGTAGTGAACACCATTGGTCATTTGGCTGAGGTGGCCTGGCATCATCCTGATCTAAGCGTTTCTTATGCCTTCGTTATATGCAAATTAATGAATCATGCTGCCAAGGGCGTTACCAATAAGGATTTCGAACTTGCCAAGAAAATCGAAGAAGTGGTTTTATGGCAACCTGCTAATGAAGGTGGCGATCTGGAAGGTACTCCTAATGACCAAAGGTTTGCTTATTTGCAGTACTGATAATGAATCTGTCTTGAATAATTAAAACATTTTAGATGAAGAAGTTATTTTAAATTAATGTTTTATAATAACTTTTCAATTACATTTGTAATAGCTTGAGGAGGCAAACCATATTGCATGACATTGGTTACTTTGCCATCTTGGTTAATAATGTAGAGGTTTGAAGTATGGTCAACCATGTATTGGTCTTCAGAAACATTGCCCATGTATGAGTAGAAGCCTTGAAACTGCTTCACAACTTCATCTATGCTCTTAATATTCCCAGTTAACCCAATGTAATCATTGTTAAAATACTGCAAATAATTTTTTAATACTTCAGGTGTGTCTCTTTTTGGGTCTACTGTAATAAAGATCGGTTGTATCTGCTTTGCTTTTTCGCCTAGCTGGTCAAGCACAGTCTGAATGGTACTTAATGTATTTGGGCAAACATCTGGGCAAAGGGTAAAACCAAAAAAAAGGACTACTACTTTGCCACGTGCATTTTCTAGGGAATAGGGCTCGTTATAATGAGAGGTTAATTCAAAATCACCGCCAATAGTTGTTTCCTCACTAAACGAAGTGATTGGATAACTTGATATTAAGAAGGCAATTACAAAAAAGAGTGCATATTGTTGCGGATGTAGAGGCATATGTCATGTTGGGTAGTTAGATAAATGTATGGTGTAAATGAATACATTCTTAGATGCAAAATTAGCATAGCAGTTCATTTTGTCTAAGTATTTTTAAACTTGTTTCTGATAATAAATACAGTAACTTATAAAACCTGTACTAAAGTAGCGGGCATTG
>CAZFEP010000075.1:0-5552 GCA_964517365.1 uncultured Thiotrichales bacterium
ACGCTTGGGCCATTGGTGCCATCCAGGATCGGTAGGTCGACTTTTTTCCCTGTCGCATTATCGGTGACTGTGACGGTACGATCTGCCATTTTGCCTTCTCCTAAATGAATCTAATTCGGTTTATTGCTTAATCTGCATACAAAATCTACCAATACCCACATAATTTTGGGTATCTGGATAGTAATTTAATATAATATTTAAGATTAAATAGTTTACGTAACTTACTGTTATTCAATAAATTACATGGCATGAATTGTTATTATTCTATGCACCAATCCTTGCAAATATTAACAAACTGTATCATTTTTTTGAACTGGCCAGTGGAGAGAGATTGCAGAGTTTATTGATAATTACAGATTATGATTGGTTAAGAATTGTTCAATATAATCTGCGATGCTATGGCTACTATTCAGATCTAAAAGTGGCAAGTCTGTTTCTATCTTGTTGGGTTCATCCGTAGCGATTGCGATCACATATTGATCGCTTGCGGATATCAAGGGTTTGCCTATAGAAGGGCGATGAATTTCTATCTTAGAAATAGGGGCTGACTTGAAACCTTCAACGATGACCATGTCGATAGTATCGGTGGATAGCTGTTGCAAGGCATTTTCAAGGGTCAGTTCGGGTGCCTCATCTGTATGTTCATGAATCATGGCCCATCGCTTTTGGGATGAAATGAGGATTTGTTGTGCACCTGCTTTACGAATTTTATAGCTATCTTTTTCAGGATGATCAATGTCAAATGAATGATGGGCATGCTTAATTACCGCAACACGCAGGCTTCGTGCGGTGAGAATTGGGATTAGCTTTTCGAGTAAAGTAGTTTTTCCTGAACCACTGTACGCCGAGAATCCTAATACAGGTTTGCTGAACGGGAGAGTTTGCATGTTATCTTTTTTATTAACTATTTATACTTAATTGGTTAATTTTTATTGGTTAATTTTTCTGAGATGCTGGTTTGATCTTCTGGTGTATTGATATTAATGAAGCAATCTTGTTTGTCACTAAAATCTACTGTTTTAGCGTTATGTTGGCTATACCAACGATCTATTTTACGTTCACCACTGTGTAAATAGTCTAATAAGCTTTGGCGTAATGAGCAGTTAAGTAATGCATATACTGGTTGCATGCGCTTGCCATCATGGGCGACCGCAATATTAATTTTTGAATTAGAATCTTCTGAGGATGAGGTGCTTATTGCAGAATACAATCTGGATACAATATCTTCTGCAATCAATGGCCCATCGCAGGGGCAGATACATATAAATTTTGTTTCAGACGCTTCCATAGCTGCAGCCATGCCGGCAAGCGGGCCTTGGTAATCTTCAAGTTGATCTGATATGACAGAGTAACCAAATGTTTCGTATTCACTTATATTGCGATTAGCGTTGATGATTATCCTGTTTACTTGTGGCTTTAATGCGGTGAGTACATATTGAATCATGGCTTGCCCGTTTATATTGATCAAACCTTTGTCTTGTCCACCCATGCGCCTCGCTTTTCCGCCAGCTAAAACCAGGCCGGTTACATTTTCATTATAAATTGTGTTCATTTAGTTAATATAAAGAGATAGATTTAGAGGTGAGTTAACTTAATGGGTTAAAATGGCAATATGATATTGTAAATTGAACTGCGTAAGGGTCTTAAATTATGAGTGAACAAATTAGTGATCAACAACAAGTAGAAATAGAAGCTGCAGTATACAGAAGGTTGGTTGAGCATTTGCAGGTAAAAACGGATGTGCAAAATATAGATCTAATGAATCTAGCTGATTTTTGTAGAAATTGTTTGTCTAAATGGTACGTCTCGGCTGCAGAAGAAAAAAATATATCCTTAGAGTATGAGCAAGCTAGAGAAATTGTATACGGAATGCCATATTCAGAGTGGAAAGAGCAATATCAAAAAGAGGCCACGCCAGAGCAGCTGGCGGCTTTTAAAGAAGCCGAAAAGAGACGTAAATCTAGTTAACAGATTAGATTATGGCAGTGAATACTTTGGGTCTTAATGATGATGAGCTGTTGCGATATAGCCGTCAGATTATGTTGCCGCAAATTGGTATAGAGGGGCAACAAAAGCTACTTACTTCTAAAGTGTTATTGTTCGGAGCAGGAGGTTTAGGTTCGCCTATCGCGATGTACCTTGCAGCAAGTGGAATTGGTGAATTAACGATTACAGACCCAGATAAGGTGGATCTTAGTAATTTGCAACGTCAAATACTTCATAGCAGCACAGATCTTGATAAACTAAAAGTACACTCTGCAAAACAATCTTTGTCAGCACTAAATGCACAAATTAATGTTAGAACCTTTGCAAGAGTGTTATCTGGTGACATGCTTGACGAAGAAATTGAGCGTGCTGATGTGGTTGTGGATGCAACGGATAACTTTCAGTCTCGCTTTGCAATTAATAGTGCGTGTGTGAAAGCTAAAACTGCACTGGTGATCGGTGCTGCAATTCGTTTTGAAGGGCAAGTTGCTGTTTTCTGTATGCAAAAAGAGAGTGCATGTTATCAATGTTTATTTCCTGACACAGGTTCCGAGCTTGAAGAAAGCTGTTCCGAGACTGGAATTCTTGGTTCCGTTACAGGTCTAATAGGATCTATGCAAGCTACTGAAGTGATTAAATTGATAGTTAATGCGGGCCAAGTTTTATCAAACAAGCTATTACTGATTGATGCATTAAATATGGATTGGCATAGCGTTACTATAAATAAAGATCCTAAATGTGCAGTGTGCTCGTAACAAAAGTACTGCTAGGGTATTTCGATTTCTCCTAGAATTACCACCAGTATATTCACAAACACTTTTACTGCTAATTATAGTCATATCTTTATTGGTAGGGTTGTCGTTACCTACGCTAGCATCAGATAAGCTATCGTCCTTCATGCCAAGGCTAGCTACCTCAATTACGATTGATGAAATTGAAGGCTATGGACTACTTCTTCACGATGTTGTGCTCAATTTTGATTCTCTGCAAGAAAATAAATCTGAAGAAAATAAATCGACATTTTCTATTCAGATAGGATCCGCAGTCTTACCAGAAAATAAAGGGCATATAAAAAATATTCTACTGCAATGCCATGAGGGTGTGATATCGAAAATAATACTGAGCTGTAAAGAGGGCGAATTGTCTTTTAAAGATCCTTTGGCGAGTGCAGATAAAGCTAAAATTAATTTTCATAGAAATGAGTCAGGTGACTTGAGTGCTGCTTTAAATGATTTTAATTTGGCTGATGGGGCTGCAAGTTTAAATATAGAGATGATGGATGATGTTTGGCGAGTTGGAATTCAAAGTAGCAATATTTCGTTTGAAAGGTTACAGAATGTATTGCCATCATTTCCTGAAATTATTTCAAAAGGTATTGTAAAGAGCGAAATTAATTTTGTCGGCCAAGACTTGTCATTGAAGGAAATACAAGGTAATGCACTTATTAAAGATTTCGCGTTTTCGAATGAAGATAGTACCGTTGTAGGTGAAGAGGTTTCAATCAAGCTTGCGTTTTCGAGTAAACGTAAAGATGATGTTTGGCAGAGTGAAGTTAAATCAACAACCTATCAGGGTGAGCTCTACTTTGACCCTGTCTTTATAGATGCGAATGCAGGCGTTAAAGATGTTTATGGCACATTAAATTGGCAGGTAGGGTCAAGCCAAATAGAGTTAATGCCATTGCACTTTGAGGATGCAAGTGCAGTGATCTTAAAGTTAAACACTATTATAGATGTAAACAAGAAAGAAGCTGTTGCTCCAATACAAGTTGATATTCAATATGCGGCATTTCCCAATGTATACGATGAATATATGTTGCCATTTCTATTGGACACTAATTCATCCGATTTAGTTACTAGAGGTAGTATGTCAGGATCAATGTTGTTGGATGCGGGTAGAGTGGTTGATGCAGATTTATCTTTAAACCATCTTGGTTTGATTGACAATCAAGATAGATTTTCAATTTCAAAATTGAATGGAAATATAGGTTGGGGTGAACGTTATGCAGGTAAGGACTATGAATTTAGTTTTGCATCAGCGGAAATGTATAAGCTGAGATTTGGGGCTAGCCGGTTTGCGTTTGTAAATGAAACGCAAACGTTACTGTTAAAACAGCCTGTAAGGATTCCAATATTGGATGGTGCTGTGAAAGTCGAGAGTTTCATGATTGATGCCCCGGGTAGTGAGGAACAATCTATAGCCATGGATATTAGTTTAACGCCAATCTCGATGTCTAAGCTATCTTCAGTTTTTGGTTGGCCAGAAATGAATGGCAATCTAGCAGGATATGCACCTAATGTTAGCTATAAACAAGGTGATGTGGAAATTCAAGGCGCACTGCTAATTCGTGGTTTTGGCGGTACCACTACCATTCATAATTTAAGCGCAGAAGATTTATTCAGTATCACACCAAAACTATCGGCAGACCTTCAGTTAAACAACCTTGATTTGAGCTCTTTAACTGAAACCTTCTCATTTGGAGAAATTACGGGTCGTTTAGAAGGATCTGTAAATAACTTGCAGTTTATAAATTGGTCGCCAGTACAATTTGATGCATGGTTTGGAACCCCCTCTGATGACAAGTCCAGACATAGGATAAGTCAAACTGCGGTTGATAACTTAACTCAAGTGGGTAATGGTGGCGCAAATATTTTATCAAAAAGTTTTCTTAAGTTTTTTGATAGTTTTGGTTACGATAAAATTGGTTTGGGTTGCACCTTAAAAAATAACACATGTAAAATGAACGGTGTAGATGTCTCTAGGCAAGGTACGTCACAAGATAATTCAAGAGGTTTTTATATTGTTAAAGGTAGCGGTGTACCGCGCATTGATATTGTTGGTTTTACAGATGAAGTTTCTTGGCCAGTATTAATTGCTAGATTGAAAAGAGTGGTAAGTTCCAAGGATGTTATTGTGAACTAGTGCAAAATATGTGCGTTTTTTTTGATTATCAGTTCGAAAGATAATAATACTGAACTTAATAATATTAATCCGAGTCTTATTTAATAGTAGTCTTGCTACGACTAGAGTGATTATATAGATTTGCGTATGTGCAAATAAAGGTGAAAGCTAATGAAGCATAAGTCAGTTTTAAGTAGTTTTATATTTGGATTCGCGCTTACCGCGTGTGTAACCATTAATATATATTTTCCAGCTGCAGCAGCTGAAGATGCAGCGCGCGTTATTGTACGTGATGTATTAAGTGATGAGCAGGTAGAGGTTATAAAAGAAAACCAGGAAGATGGCCAAGAAAAAAATGATCAAGGCAATGCTATCACTTCTTATAATCAAGCTTATTACTTAGCCAATAATGTAACCACTAATATAACAATTGGCATTCTAAATATTTTAATTCCTCCTGCACATGCCGAGGCAGATATAAATATTAATACACCGGCGATTAGCGCATTACGAAATAATTTAAAAGCGCGTGCTGCAACTTTAAAGAAATACTATGCGAGCGGAGCAATTGGTTTAACGACGAATGCAAATGTTCAAATACGAGATCAATCTTTGATTTCACTAAAAGAACGTAATCAAGTGAAGAAACTGGTTGCGGATGAAAA
>CAZFEP010000075.1:5652-10651 GCA_964517365.1 uncultured Thiotrichales bacterium
CCACATAACTGTCAACTCAATGTGAGATTTAATGGATAGCCGCAAGGCTATTGCTACATTAGCTGTATCTAGGTCAAGTCAATGTATCTGCTACAATCGATATGAATAAATTCATGGCATTCTTAATTGCATCATGCGGTCCATAAAAGAAAAAATCACCCATAAGATATGGGGTGCTGATATCAATACCTTGCCATGGTGGCAAGCAGGGTTGTTAAGTATTGTTCGCTTCATTCATATCATGATGGATGACTTTTTAGATGGCCAACTCAATCTTCGGGCCATGAGTTTAGTATTCACTACCATGTTATCCATTGTGCCCCTCATTGCAGTGAGTTTTTCGGTAATGAAAGCATTTGGTGTGCACAACCAGATGGAGCCACTATTATTACAATATCTGGCGCCATTAGGAGGGCAAGGTAAAGAGATCGCCCAACAGATAATGGGCTTTGTAGATAATACAAAAGTCGGTTTATTAAGTGGTGTAGGCTTGGCTTTGTTGTTTGGCATTATCGTCAGATTGATTAACAAAATTGAAAGTGCGTTCAATTACACCTGGAGAGTTCAACAGTCAGGGTCATTGGCAAGAAGATTTAGTAATTACTTAAGTGTAATTATGGTGGGACCAGTATTAGTATTTGTAGCCATGGGGGTGACGGGCACTGCATTAAATACTTCTATTGCACAAGCCATCATTGCAGTGGAACCCTTTGGGACCTTGTTAAGCTTGGCAACCAAGCTTGTGCCATATTTGTTGATAATCGCAGCGTTTACGTTTACTTATTTGTTCATGCCTAACACCAAGGTGAGGTTTGTGCCTGCGTTATTGGGTGGAGTTGCAGCAGGTGTGTTGTGGCAGACAGTGGGCTGGGTGTTTGCAACGGTAATGTCCGCTTCGATATCCACTAGTTATACTGCAATATATTCAAGTTTCGCATTTTTGTTTGTATTTATGATTTGGCTCTGGTGGAGTTGGTTGATATTGCTGGTAGGTTCGAGCGTTGCATTTTACAAACAACATCCAGAATATCTTCATATTAATGCACACGATCTAGCTTTAACCAATCGACAAAAAGAAGAACTTTCAATACAAATCATGGCCATAATGGGTCAACGGTTCTACGCTAATACAGCGCCAGTTTCGATTACTGAATTTGTAAATTCGCTTCATTTGCCTCAACAATCTATAGAACAGCAGCTAGGTTTGTTAGTGGAACATGGTTTGCTGGTAAATGTAGACCAAGATGAATTAACGTATATGCCAGCCAGGCCACTAGAAGAATTGTCATTAAAGTCAGTGATTGATACTGTGCGTGAACCTGGACCAAATAGCCATATTAAGAATTCACTGTGCGCAGGGTTTGGTGCCGTTAATACGGTATTAATGAATGTAGATAATAGTTTAGATCAAGTGCTAGGATGTAAAACGGTTAAAGATATCGTTACAGAGCTTGAGAGTGAGCTTGAGGTTGATAATGATAAGCTGAAAGATAAAGTGGTTAGACCTATTAAATAATAATTAATGAGATTACAGCTATGAGTGAGCCGGCATTAGAAGAGCTTAAACTAAAATTAAGAGAATTTGCACAAGTGCGGGATTGGGAACAGTTTCATAGCCCAAAAAACTTATCCATGGCGTTATCGGTTGAAGCATCAGAACTTTTAGAGCATTTTCAGTGGATGACAGAAGAGCAAAGTACAGAGCTTACTCCACAAAGACACGTAGCAGTGGCTTTTGAGATGGCAGACATATTTATATTTTTATTAAGAATGTCAGATCAGCTGAATATTGACCTTATGGAAATGACCAAGCGTAAAATGGAAATCAACGAGCAGCGCTATCCTGCAGAAAAAGTAAAAGGCAGTTCAAAAAAATATAATGAATATGATCAAGCATAAAGCTATGCTTTTGCGGTGGATCTGTTCAAAACAATCTAAATTCTAATCCTAATTCTTAAAAGTAATTCAAATCGTGGATGAACCCGTTAAAACGCTTTCCTTTGGTGAAAGTACTATCACTATTTTAGGTACTGCACATGTGTCACGTGCCAGTGCTGATAAGGCTCAAGAGTTAATCGAATCGAGAGAGCATGATGTAATTTGCATAGAGCTCTGCCAAAGTCGTTTTAATGCAATGACGGATCCGAATGCTTTAGCCAAAATGGATTTATTTGATGTGATACGCAGCGGCAAAGCCAGTATGGTCACTGCAAGTTTAGCGCTGGGTTCATATCAACAACGTATGGCTGAACAACTGGGTATTGAACCTGGTTTAGAGATGAAGACATCAATTAAACATGCAGAAGAATTAGATTTGCCATTAGTGGTGATCGATCGTGAAGTAGGTACGACTTTAAAGCGCGTTTATCATAATGTGCCTTTCTGGAAACGCATGTATATCATTGCCGGTTTATTCACAAGTGTGGTCTCAAGAGAAACCGTGTCTGAGGAAGAAATAGAGAAACTTAAAACTGGTGATTTATTAGAAACAACGTTTGCGCAATTTTCAGAAGATGCTAATGATTTGTTTGTACCGTTAATAGATGAACGTGATCGGTACATGACAGCAAAGTTATTGCAAACACTTAAAGAATATCCTGATAAAAATTTATTAGCGGTCGTGGGTGCAGGGCATGTAAAAGGTATGACAAACTACTTAGAAAAACATTCTGCAGACGCTTCTTATAATGCAAGTGATGTAATTACCGAGTTAGATGTTATTCCCAAGAAGCGGTCCTGGTTTAAATTAATCCCATGGATCATTGTCGCATTGGTAATATTTGGCTTTTACTTGGGCTTTCAAAAAGGGCCCGAAATGGGATGGAGCCTAATTTGGCAATGGGTGGTGATTAATGGAAGTTTATCGGCATTAGGGGCCGCCATTGCAGGCGCACATCTATTAACGATTATTACTGCATTTATTGCAGCACCCATTACTTCGCTTAACCCAACCATTGGCGCAGGTATGGTGACGGCAGCAATGGAATTATTTATTCGCAAACCAACGGTGAATGATTTTAGTGCACTTCGTAAAGACACCGCCTCGGCTTGGGGTTGGCGAAAGAATAGGGTGGCGAGAATATTGTTAATATTCGTGCTTAGCTCATTAGGTTCTGCCATAGGAACTTATGTGGCAGGGTTTAGAATTTTCGGCCAATTAACATAATACCTAACATAACACCTAACGTAATACTTAAATTAATTCAGGTTCAGTAATTTTTATCCAAGTGTTGTGATAAAAACACATCACTGGTTCGATCAGTGTAAAGATCTCTTAAACACGTTTTATTGGTCTGTGTATAAATCGTATCATGAGTTACATATTCATAAGTGCCATAAATTCGATCAATTAAATCTAAGACTACTTCTTGTTCGTTATAGTCATTTTCTTGTTTAAGGTATTTGTCAATAATCGTTGTTTCGTTTAAGCCAATGTCCCGATTCATGGCAATGATTTGTGCAGCACTTGCTTTCCACATACAAAACTTTTTCATTTCAGGGTAACCATCAGCAATAGCTTGGTTGGGCACTGCAAGAATAAAAAGTATAATTAAATATAATCTAAGTGTGCGTAACATAATGTGCTTTCTCAACGTTATAGTTTTACTACTTATTTAGTTAAGCGGCTAAAATGTTATAAAGCTAAGCCATATCGCTCGAAAATATCTGGAGGGTTTGCTTTTGCTGATACTTGGAAAGAAAATATTTTATTTATAAGCTGCATGAAAAATATTTATGTAGAATCGAGCGATAAAGGGTAGGTGCATAGATATGAAAATGTCAGATGCCTCATGAAGGATGTGAGTTAATTAATACGACTTAATTGAATAGAATCGAATCAAGTTTTAATAAAGTTGGCTGCTGATAAGGTTAAAGTAATATTGACAGCATTAAATAATGATACGACTCATTTAATTGCCGTAATTAAATAATTATCTATATGAAAGAAAAGACAAAAAATGATAAAAAATGAGTAAAAAAGACATATGCAAGCTGATTTGCTAACTAAAGTAATTCTTCCAATCTCTCTGTTCTGTATTATGTTTGGAATGGGTCTTTCTTTAAGGCCATTAGATTTTAAGAAAATAGTTACATCGCCCAAGGTTGTAGCGCTGGGTGTTTGCGTACAGATGCTATTGCTGCCATTTGTTGCTTTTATTATTGCTATTGTATTTAAACTTCCACCAGAAATTGCAGTAGGCCTCATTATTATTGCCTTAGCTCCAGGGGGTGCTACATCAAATATGTTTACTTACTTATCTAAAGGTGATGTATCTTTGTCTATCACCTTAACCGCGATAGTAAGTTTAATTGCACCTTTCAGTATTCCTGTCTTGGCTGGTTTGAGTATGGAATACTTTATGAATAACCATGCCACGTTTAACTTACCAGTCGTTCAAACGATTGTTCAATTGTTAGTAATTACGGTTATCCCTGTGCTTTTAGGAATGTTCGTATTGTCACGTTGGCAAAAGTTCGCAAAAAAAATTGAACCATTACTCAAATGGCTTTCAATCCTATTTTTGATATTGATTATCGTTTTAATTGTATTGAAAAATAGCGCTAATATGATTAGTTATTTTTCACAAGCAGGGCTAGCAACGTTAGCACTTAACCTTGTTGCATTAATGCTGGGTTATCTGCTTTCCAAGTTAGCAAAACTTTCTCATGCTCAAGCGGTAACCATAGGTTTTGAAGTGGGTATTCAGAACGGAACCTTAGCCCTAGTAGTTGCAGGAACGTTAATTGGTAATCAGGTTATGATGATTCCAGCAGTTACATATTCATTGATTATGTTTTTTAGTGGCAGTCTGTTTGGCTGGTTTATGAGCAAGCGTACATAACTTGATTAAGAACAAGGAAGTCTTGGTTGGAAACTATAAATAATAACTCTAAAATGACTGCTAACGACCCAAAGTGTGAGCACAGGAAGTGCGAATATGAGACGTATCATGGATGATGCGAACAAATTAAGTCATTTTTAATGACCGCTTACGAT
>CAZFEP010000076.1:0-10415 GCA_964517365.1 uncultured Thiotrichales bacterium
AACATTAGTTCATCACCATTTTTTAACAATGCCTTTAAATTATTGTGTTTGCGAGAATTATATTCGATTATCCCGTGCGAGAACTGAATTTTATATCCTTTTTTTGCACTCAATTTACAAACATCAATTTTTTTTTGAAGTCTTGATACAAAATCAGTGGCATTTGTTTTGGTAGTATTACCGAGTAGTGCAACAAATTCGTCTCCGCCAATTCTTGCGCAAACGTCTGACTCACGTAGCGTATCTTTTAGGTATTTTGCGAAAGTGATGAGAACCTTGTCGCCTTCAGTATGCCCATACTGATCATTGATGGATTTGAAATTATCAAGATCAAAGTAGACAAGTGTTGCAGAAAACCCATGTCGAATACTTATCATTAAATTAGAGTGTCCCAATAGATAAAATCCTCTTCTGTTAGGAATGCAGGTCAAGTCATCGTTGATGGCTAAGTGAACAATAGATAATTCACGTTCTGCCATAGACCCTAAATCTTCAAGTAAAACTTGTTCGTCTTGGTCAAGTGCGCGAGGCTTGGTGTCAATAATGCAAAAGGTTCCTAATCTTTCACCACTTATAGCTTTAAGTGGACGGCCAGCATAAAAGCGTATTTTAGGCTCAAATAATACTAAAGGATTATTAGCAAATCGTTCATCTTTGGAGGCGTCCTCAACAATAAGCATTTCATCTGAATGAATTGCATGTCCACAAAAAGAGATGTCTCTATGGGTTTCACACGCGTCTAAGCCAACTGATGATTTAAACCATTGTCGATCGGTATCGACCAAACTGACAACTGCTATTGGTGTATTTAAAGAAATTTTTGCCATTCTAGTTAAGCGATCGAATCGTTCTTCTGGCAGTGTGTCTAAGATGTTTAGGCTAATTAATGCCTCTATCCGCGAGTCTTCTCCTGATGGTAATTTAGGCTTTTCCAAGTTAATCCTAGATTCATTAAGACATAGCAGTTATCGGCCGATACTTAAATTGCTTAATGTGTATTTTCTGAGCTAGTTAGTTTAAAGCTTGAAAGGTATGAAGAGAGTTAAATTCTGCTATTACTGGCACTAATCTATAATTAACTGTCTGTTATTGTGGGTAGTATAATACAATCACACACCACCACTTTAATAATAATTACCATTCATATACCTGCTGATGCTTTTTCTGGATGTTTACGCTCTGTCGGGATATTTTGTTATTTTATCGCGGTTTGATAAAAATCATCATTGATAAATAGCATAGTAGTAATATGTAACTTTGTGTTAACTGATGAGTGAAAAGGATTTCATATTAGGAGATTTGAATGAATAGCAATTACAATCGTGTTGTATATCAAGAAGGAAAAAAGTGGATTAATCATCGCATTGATGGTCGTGGCCCAGATTCTAGTCACTATAAACTATGTCATGCTGTGATGCGTGCGGCTAGAAATATTAAAAAATTTGGTGACGGAAAACTTGTTGTTAAAAACGATAGTAATGAAACATTATTCAATGCAAAAGTTAAAAGGGTATAAATAGCTATAGTATCTATATCTCTAGTATTTAGGTGAAAGAAAAAGCACGCAAGTGCAATATTTCACCTAAATAATAATTAACCAAGTATGTGTAATTATTTTTAGAAGCAGGAATTAATCTTCACGAGTTTTAATAGATTAAATTAGTTTGTCTTGTAGTTTTTTTGGGTATTGGTTTTTTAGAAATTTCCATTGTTCTAACTGATTTGTCAGTCCGTAACGTGAGCTAATTTGATTCCATGCTTTAGTGGTGGTATCAAGCGCTTCTTTAGGCGTTAATTTACCATCATCTGCAAGTGAAATATTCTCTTTAAGTATATCCCAATATTCGCCCTGTCCACTCATATATAAATCTGGAATACTATTTTCCATGCTAAATTTATGCGCAGCTAAAAAAGACTCAGAGTAAGTTTTTTGAATTTCTGTATCAGCATAATGCTCGATGCGAAACGGATCAAAATAACCATCTGAGTATTTCACTGCTTCGGTAGACATGGTTGGACTGCATGCATAAAGAGTGAATAAATATGCAAGCTCTGGCTGTTTAGAAAAACTGGATACTGTGTAATTCCAGCCCCAATTGAAATAAGGTGTATGAACAAGTTCATTATTTATCAATCCACCAGGTGAAGGTGCATAGACTAAACGATCTTTGACATTCGATTTGGGGCCATTTAAGAACTTTTGTGTGCCTCCCCAACCGATATTGCAAAACATATTGCCTTCTGCAAAAGCTTCCCAATTTTCAAACAATCCATTTGTTTTTGTATCTTTATATAAGTATTTGGTTGTTTCTATAAGATCGGTTAATGCTTCAATACCCGCTTGAGTATTAATTTGTGGCTTAAGCATATTGTCAAAAGGAAAATAACCTTTAGCGTGAAAACGTGACCACCATTCCCAAGCGATATAATCTTTATTTCTAAATAATGCACCACCAGACTTATTTTCATCGGGGCGATCAAAGAATTTGATCATTTGATCCAGTTCATCCCATGTTTTTGGAATAGCTAATGGATAACCAAACTCTTCTTTAAATTTTTCTTGTTCTTGTTTATCTTCAAGCCATGCTTGGTTATAAAACATCAAATAGGTGTCACCATCGGTCTGGTAACCGAAAAAACCACCTTTATAATAATCACCTATATCATAGAGCATGCCGTCTTTGAAATTGATTGGCTCATATATTTCAACAAAATCATCTAGATTCCTTATTGCGCCTGCTTCAATAAGATCAGGTAACCCAAACGTTGCGGGCAGTGCGATATCGTAATAGGTTTCATTCGATAATGATTGAGCTAATATCTTTGCATTAATTTCATCAAGTGAAGCTTCAATGTAATGAATTTTAATGCCAGTGTGCTTATAAAATACTTCGCCAATGGGCTCTACATTTCCTAAAGATCCTTCTGGTTGCAGTATCGTTAGAGTTAATTTCTTGCCTTGAGTCAAAGTATTTACATGTTCAATAATTTGACTATCTAAACCTTTTAGTGTGAATTTACTACCATGTGTACTTGCAAATAAAGCATTTGCGGGAAGGTTAGTAGCCAGTGCAACGATGCTGCTATTCATTAAAAATGCACGTCTAGTGCTAGAGAACCTATGTTTCATTTTACTTCCTTCATTAAATTCATCTTCAGCCGATACATTAAGCCGATAGAGCAGATACTCTAACTGATTGAATTATAATAGTATCAATATACTTTAGAGTGAATAAATTGTTAACAATTGCAACTAAAATATTAGGCCAATTAATTGACGTTATGGGAATCATAAAAACCTCTATGCTAATTATTAATCGGCAAGATATTTATTATCTTTAATCTATTGCTATGCATATAACAGAATTAGGTATAGGGAAAAAGCTTATTATATTTTTTGTAATAGGTTTGGTGTTGCTACTCTTCACCATAATAGTTTCTAACCTTACCTTGAATAGAATAGATTCATCAAAAAACTCTTTAACTGACCAATCCATTCCTGCATTGGTTAATGTAAATGCAATGTCTAGTCTTGCGCATGAGCTCATTGAATCTACTGTGAGTATGAGTCAAACAAATGTAGTTAAAGAAATAAAGGAAAGAAAGCGTTATGCATTAGAGTCAATACAGAAATTGAAAGTAATATTAAATGAATTGAAAGACGATTTAGAGTTTAAATATTATATAGATGAAATCGATCAGATTCTTGAAAATTTCGAGAGTAATTTGAACATAGAATATGAAATCTTAATAGAAAATATAGCGCTTAAAGAAGAAAGTAAGCATAAGCTCGAACTAATGAATGATGCATTAGATAACATTTCATATGTTACCTCCTCAGCTAAAATCAATGCAAAAGATGACTTAAATAACTGGGTGAATGTTGAGCATTCTCACAATGATAATCATGACTACATCATTGAAAGTTTTAATAGTATTGAGGTAATTTCAGAGCTGATATCACGGTCTTCTCGTCTACAAAAAGATATTTTGACTATCGAAAAGACTACTTCTAAATCTGGCGTGTTAGCCATTCAGCAAGACTTTGATCATTCCTTACGAGTTATTACACGAGCTATAGTAAATAATAAAAAATTATTATTACGCGATAGCCTGGGCCCAAGTGTTCTAATATTAATTAAACATGGTCAAGATAGTGCAGACATTTTTGATCATCAGTTGAACCATATTGGTTTAGTTGATGAGGTAAATAAATTACATGATGTTAACTTTGAGTTAACTAAAAAATTAAATAATGCAGTGAATCTATTCAGTGCTAGTGTGAAAAATAATACAACATTATCATCAATAGCATTAGGTAATACTATCCAATATAGTAAGTCTGCGTTTTATGTTGTCGGCATAATATCTATAATATTACTGGTAATTATTATTAGATATGTTTATAAAAATATTGTTGTAAGACTTAATGTGTTGGCCATTGCATCAAGAAAATTACTGGGCAGTGATTTAGATTTTGAAATTGATACTTCAGGTAATGACGAATTATCCAAGTATGCAGAATCGCTTGTGACTTTAAAGGGGTTAATAGGGATGCGTAAATTACTGCATGAGGATTTAAAAAAGCAAACCACATTGTTACAACGTTCCAATGAAGATCTAAGTCTATTTGCTTATGTGGCATCACATGACTTGCAAGAGCCATTGCGAGTAATCAGTAGTTATTCACAACTGTTATCTAAACGATATAAGGATAAGTTAGACGCAGATGCTGATAAGTTTATAGACTATATGGTATCTGGTTGTTCTAGAATGGAGTCACTCATAGAGGGTTTGCTTAGCTTGTCAAGAATTGATACAAATAAAGGTGATAGTCAATCAATATGGATTAAAGAAATTTTGCAACAAGTCAAAAGTGATTATCAAATCAAAATAAAAGAAAAATTTGCTTTAATAACATGGGATGAAATGCCAAATATATATGCTGACCCATCACAAATAAAAACTATATTTCAAAACTTAATCAGTAACGCGCTTAAATATAATGAAAGTACTCCACCTAAAATACATATTAGTGCAGAGAAAGAAAATGATTTTTGGAGATTCTATGTTAAGGATAACGGTATAGGAATTAGGGAAGACCAATATAAAAAGATTTTCGTTATATTTAAGCGATTACACTCTCGAAATAAATATAATGGAACTGGTATTGGATTGTCTATGTGTAAAAAAATAATTGAACGTTATGGTGGTGAAATATCGGTTACTTCAAATGAATCAGAAGGTTCTACATTTATATTTACTCTACCCGTAGATGATAGATTCATAATTGACGATACAACCAGAATAGCAGCTTAATAATATCCAAGGAAATTAAAAAATGAATACAGACGTGCAATATAAGCCAGTAAAAATACTATTAGTTGAGGATAATGAAGCCCATGCAGATCTGGCTAAAGAAGCGTTAAAAGATGCAAAAGTCACCGTAGATTTGAATATTGTAGAAACAGGTGAAGATGCGCTCCAATATTTGCTCAATGAAAAAGAATATGCAGAGGCAACAAGACCAGATCTTATTTTGTTAGATTTAAATTTGCCTGGTATTGATGGCAGAGAAGTGCTTGAAATTATTAAAGCAGATCCTGAGATCAGATGTATACCAGTTGTTATTCTAACTACTTCTGAAGCTGAGAAAGATATGTTATTAACATATAACAATCATGCAAATTGTTATATAAAGAAGCCTGTAGATTTTGAGCAATTCCAGAAAGTGGTATATGAGTTAACTGACTTCTGGTTCACGTTGGTAAGAATACCAAAAGGTAAGTGTGACGCGCTATCAGAGTATTAATTTGTAAACTATAGAAATCTAGAGCAATGCAAGTAGCTATCAAACCTGAAAATGAAGAACAAAGAATTGAAGCGCTCAAAAGTTATAATATATTAGATACACTTCCAGAAAAAGAGTATGACGATATTACCCAACTTGCGTCATTTATATGTAATACACCTACAGCATTAATTAGCTTGGTAGATAATGATAGACAATGGTTTAAATCTAAAGTAGGTATCGATGCAAATGAAACCCATCGTGATATAGCATTTTGTTCACATGCAGTTCTCAATCCAGATGAACTCTTAGTAGTAAAAGATGCCAATAAAGATGAGAGATTTGAGGATAATCCTCTGATTGCAGAACCTGAAAATGTTAAATTTTATGCAGGATGCCCATTAACAACGCCCACAGGTGAAAGTTTAGGAACGCTATGTGTAATAGATTCTGTAGTTAGAGAAATTACACCTGAACAAGAAGCTTCGTTAAAAGTACTCGCAGGCAATGTTATGCATTTACTTGAACTGCGAAAAGCCAAAGAAGAGCAGAAAAAACTTATAGAAAAGCTATATAGCTCAAATAATGAACTCGAAAGATTTGCATATATTGCATCACATGATTTGCAAGAACCTATGCGAGCAGTTAATAGTTATATGCAGTTATTGTCAAAACGATATAAAGGTAAATTAGATTCTACTGCCGATAAATATATAAATAATGCTATCGATTCCTGTAATCATATGGATACTTTGATTAAGGATCTTTTAGAGTTCTCTAGACTAGAGACTAATAAAAATAAAAAAACATGGTCTTGTACTAATAAAATAGTAAATGGAGTTATGCAAAGCATTGAAACAAGAGTTTCTGATACGAATGCCCAGGTCACGTGGGGTGATTTGCCAGAGCTTTATGTAGATAAAATGCAAATGCATTTAGTATTTCAAAATCTGATTTTAAATGCCATAAAATATAATCAGTCTGAGATTCCTACTATAACTATTCAAGCAAATAAGATAGATGATGCATGGATAATAAAATTTAAAGATAACGGTATTTCTGTTGAAGAAAAGTTCCATGATAAAATATTTGAAATATTTAAACGTTTACATCCGCGTAGTAAATATAATGGTACCGGTATGGGGTTATCGATATGTAAAAAAATAATTGAACAACATGGCGGGAAGATTGGTATTGAGTCGAAACCTAATGACGGTTCCACTTTTATAATTTCTCTACCTGCTACAAAAAAATTAAATTAATTAGCGAGTGCTAATTACTTTTGAAATGTAAAAATAAGTTACATACCTTCAATACATACTTAGCATTTTATATGCTAACCATTATTCGACCAACCATCTGTTGAAAATATCAAGTTAATCTTTTAGCGCTAGTTGTGTATTCATGAGTAGTGTTAATTTCGATACATCTAAGATAAAGAAATAAAGTAGTAACGTATTGTAATTATTAGTATTTATTACTACTAAAGGCTTCACGATTGTGGCCGATACTATGTTATTGAATTGGAATTATTTAATAACCTGATTAAGGAATGATCTTGTCATTATGTCTGAATTAAAAAATGATTTTTCTAGCGAGCATTTAGGGCCTAAGACGGAGGACAGTCTTAGGATTTTAGTGATCGATGATAATTCAGCTGATCGTGATTTATATAAACAGTATCTAATTGACGATTTCGCCCAAGGCTATGATTTTTCAGAAACAGAACTTGCTGAAGACGGTATTAAAATTTGCACCACTAATGATTTTGACTGCATTTTATTAGACTATAATTTGCCTGATCTTGATGGCGTCCAATTTCTAAATTTATTGGATAAGCAATCCAAAACACGAATCCCCGTGATTATGCTAACCGGTCAAGGTAATGAAACTGTTGCTGCTGACGCTTTGCGAGCTGGGGCCACAGATTATTTACCCAAGCGCGTAGTGTCTACTGAATCATTGAAAAGAACCATTGGCAATGCAGTTGAAAAATTTCACTTGCGTAAAGCTATAGAAAGTCAAACTCATCGTTTAGAAGAAAAGAATCGTGAATTAACACGCAAACATGATGAAATTCAACGTTTCTATCAAACGGTATCTCATGAATTAAAAACACCTCTAACTTCCATTAAAGAGTTCGCCGCTATTATTCAGGAAGGCATATCGGGTGAAATAAATGATGAGCAAAAGGAATATCTGCAAATTATTAAAGACAGCTGTATGCAAATGGCAAATGGTGTAAACGACTTATTGGATGTAACGCGTCTTGAGACCGGTAAATTACGTGTTGAGCTAGAGCCGAATAATCTAGGTTCGGTGATTAGTAAGGTAATGTCAGCGATGGATGTGATAGCAAAATATAAGTCGATTGAGCTCAGCTCACATTATGATAAGGATCTGCCAGATGTTTATATGGACCCAAACCGTGTTGAGCAAATTTTAACAAATTTAATTAACAATGCTATTAAATTTACTGACCATCATGGCCGGGTACACATTACTGTAGAAATTGAGCCTGAACAGTCAAAGTATCTAAAAGTTTCTGTGTTTGATAATGGTTGTGGTATTTCCCCAAAGAATTTAGAAAATATATTTGAACGTTTGTACCAAGTAAATCCAGAGCAAAATGCGAATGAAACCTGCACGAGCTTGGGTGGACTGGGTCTGGGATTAAATATTTGTCGTGAATTGGTTAATCTCCATGATGGAAAAATAACAGTTAAAAGTCTTGTGAATAAAGGCAGTGAATTCAGTTTCACCTTGCCAATATATGATGTAAGTACAGGTATAAATTCACTTATTCAAGAAGTTAACCTAGATACACTCATTAAGGAACAAACGCTATGAAAAAAGTAATGATCATCGAGGATGATAAAAAGATAGCCATGGCATTAAGTATTAGACTTAAAGCTTATGGTTATGATGTAAAAGCTGCACACGATGCGGTTGTAGCGGTTTCAAGTGCAAAGAATTTTAGACCTAATCTAATTTTATTAGATATTTCGATGCCGGGAGGTGATGGATTTTCCCTGGCTGAACGTTTTAGTAATCTGGATATTACTGCAGGTATACCGATTATATTTATAACTGCGAGTAAAAAGATCGGATTAAAAGAGAAGGCGCTTGAAATGGGCGCAGCTGGTTTTTTTGAAAAACCATATGATACAGATGTCCTGTTAGGAAAAGTAAGCAGTTTGATATAAATGTTTTAAATAATGTTCAATGATGACGATAGGAGTGTCATAATGAAGCAAGTATTAGTAGTTGAAGACGATAAGAATATTGCAAAATCTCTTGAGATACGTATTCGTTCAATGGGGTATGCACCGCTTATAGCTTATGATGCCGTGATGGGCATTCAGTCCGCTGTGCAAAATAAACCAGACCTTGTAATTATGGATATTAGTATGCCGGGTGGCACAGGTTTGTCCGTTGCCGAGACCATGCAAGAACTATCGGGTACGCAAAGTACTCCGGTAATCTTCATAACGGCTAGCAAAAAATTAAGTCATCGAGAAAAAGCGATTGAATTAGGTGCAGCTGGATTCTTTGAAAAACCATACGATACTGAAAAGCTTTTAGATAAGGTCAGCCAAATAATTTAGTCTTGGTTGAATGAGACATAATCCGTGCTCATTTAATCTGAAGGTTTAATTTGGTGTGAGTGCATAGTTCGTAAAGAAATAAGCTTTCAGTTCAAAAGATTGATTCTAAATAATGATCATTTATAAAGCCTAGTGAATGACCTAGAAATGGGTAAATGATAAGGTAAAATCATTACCCATTACCCATTACCCATTACCCACTACCCAATATTTAGTAACTGGTTTATTTGCTAGTTTCTTGGCTGACTTAGTATGATGTTCTATCTGAGTTAATATTTAGCTTATTACTTGGTCTATAACTAGGCTGGTAAAGAGCTTAATAAATAGTTTGGAGAATAACTTATTAAGTGATTTATTCTCTGTCACGGTAACCGGAAGTAATATTATTTCTAACCAGTATCGTGTTAACCAGTATTTTTCTAGCCAAAGTTGTTCTGACCTATATGGTTCTAATCAGCACTATGCTAGCCTTTATATGCAGATAAAATATTAACTAACAACTAATCAATCAATCTAAGTTTATCTAGTTGTAGTTTTTTTACTAGCAATCTGTTTGTTAATAAACTGAATGTATCAAAACGAATTTGTACGATGCGGTATTGATGTATAAAAAATATATTATTTAATTATATCAAATTATATAATTACAGTTACATGAGTTAATATTCTTACCTGAGTCAATATCGTTACCATAGTCAATATCTTTACCTGTGTAAGTATAATTATTTAGGTAAGTATTGTTTGATATATTGCAAGGTAAGAAGGTAAGGTTTTTTAAATAAAAAAAATCACGGTGCCGCGCTATCGGCACCGTAATGAATGTATTACTAACTGCCCCAACTCATGATGTCGAAGCTACGGTGAATGCTCACGTATCCGGAGGTTTCATCTCCATCACTCGGGGTGCTCGCATCTCCTGTGTTACCTTGCGGATCATCATCCAGATCGGTGTGTACGATGGCGGCGGTCAGATCAAAGCCGGCTACTTCAAAGCCATAGCCCAACTCAAAGTATTC
>CAZFEP010000077.1:0-10356 GCA_964517365.1 uncultured Thiotrichales bacterium
TTTTAAGTGAAAAAGTAGATCTTAAAACAGCTATTGCACAATTGCTTGGTCGTGAGATGAGGCAGGAATAAATTTAGACTGGTCTGTTTGGTTGGCTTGGTTAATGGGCTCACTCAGTTAACTTGGCCCACTGGGCTTAACATTAATATTTTAAAAGCGATTATCTAAATCCATTTTGTCGCCAAGCCTCGTATAAAATGATGCCGACAGAGTTGGCTAAATTAATACTGCGTGACGTTTCAAGCATGGGTATGCGTAATACGTTACTAGCTTGATATTGATTTAGAACTTGGTCAGGCAAGCCTCGTGTTTCCGGGCCAAAAATAAAAGTATCGCTCGCTTGAAAGCTAGGTGCATCATAATTTGTGCGTCCTTTAGTGGAACATGCGAAAATACGTTCAGGCTTAAGCGCATCCAGCATGGCTTGATAACTTTGATGCTCCGTTACACTGGCAAATTCATGATAATCCAGTCCGGCTCGACGAAGTTTTTTTTCATCCAACTGAAACCCTAAAGGATGAATCAAATGCAAATCACAGCCCATATTGGCGCATAACCGTATAATATTCCCAGTATTAGGTGGAATTTCTGGCTCAAATAGAACTACGTTAAACATTATAAATAATCCAATATCAATGGAAGAAAACAATAAATTAAAGTTAGACTTTTGTGGACTGCAGCTTAACTCACCGCTGGTTTTATTATCCGGCTGTGTCGGTTTTGGAGAAGAATATACCCGTATTGAAGGTTTCTCCAACACTGATGTAGGGGCGGTTTGCTTAAAAGGCACCACAGGGGAGCCGCGCTTTGGCAATGCTCCTCACCGCATTACTGAAACACCGGAAGGAATGCTCAATGCTATTGGCTTACAAAATCCAGGAGTGGATTATGTTATCAAGGACATTCTGCCCAAGCTTGATTTTTCTGAAACACGATTCATTGCAAACGTATCCGGTTCAACAATTGAGGAATATATTGAAGTTACTCAAAAGTTTGATGACTCGCCCATTGATGCCATAGAAATAAACATTTCATGTCCGAATGTAAAGGAGGGCGGTGTCGCCTTTGGTAATGACCCCGACATGTCAGCTCGCGTAGTCGCAGCGTGTCGAGCAGTTACCAATAAACCCATTATTACCAAACTGTCACCAAACCAAACCGATATTAAGCACAACGCAAAAATGTGCATTGAAGCGGGTAGTGATGCGTTTGCAGTGATCAATACGGTAATGGGCATGGCAATCGATATCCACAAGAAGCAACCCGTCATTCATAACAATCAGGGTGGCTTATCAGGTCCTGCTATCAAACCCATTGCATTATTAAAAGTGCACGAGGTATATCAAGTCTGCAAAAAACAGAATATTCCTATTATTGGTCAAGGTGGAATTGTAAATGCAACGGATGCAATCGAGTTTTTATTAGCCGGCGCAAGCACCGTAGGATTAGGAACAGGGCTTTTCTACGACCCGCTTTGTTGTAAAAAAATCAACGATGGAATCGTTGAGTACTTAAACCAGAACAATCATCAGCATGTGAGTGAAATTATCGGATCGTTAAAAACATATACCGCCTGAACCATATAATTCGATTAACGCAAAATTTTTATACACTTACATAGCAGCTAAGTGTATTTCATGAGATTATTTTAATTCTCAAGATTTTGAAATATGATCAGGATCAATACCAAACTCATCCATACGGGCTCTCCATCGCTTATTAGCTAACTCTTGCATATCTTCAACCGTATCTGATTCATCCACGATCTCTAAACCAATCAGGGTTTCGACAACATCTTCAAGTGTTACTAATCCTTGAACTGTTCCATACTCATCAACCACGAGGGAAATATGACTTTTCTCATGCATTAAACGATCATAAATATCTGAAGCAGATAATTGGTCAGATACTACAAGGAAATCACGCTTGAACTCAGAAAGTTTTCTGCTGAATTCATCTCTTGCTAGAGCAATTAGCAAATCATTTTTTAAAACATAACTTTTAATTTCATCTCTGTTCTGGCCATATATCAATATACGTGAAAATGGTTTACTAGCATGGCTTTCAAAAAACTCTTCTACCGTCATATCTTCCTGAGCAGAAAAGATGACCAGACGTGGTGTCATAATATCGCGCACAGACAAAAGGTTTAACTTCATAAGGTTAGCAATGATTTTATGTTCCTTTACATTCAACAGTCCTTCTTGCTTACCTATGTTTGCCATAGCACTGATTTCATCTCTACTAAATGTATAAGCACTAACATCAGAAGGTGAAAGTAGGCGCGTCAATTTCTCTGAAAGCCATACGAGTGGATAAAGCACCTTAGTCAACCAAGTAATTAGCATACCCATAACCGGCGCTAAACGTTTCCAGTAAGTTGCACCTAATGTCTTCGGAATAATTTCTGAAAAAATTAAAATCAAAAGTGTAAGCACCGCAGATGTAATACCAAGATAGCCATTACCAAAAACAACAGTCGCTTGAGCACCTACTCCAGCAGCTCCAACGGTATGGGCAATGGTGTTGGCAGTCAAAATGGCTGCAAGAGGAAGATCAAGATTGCCATGCAACTTTTTTAACATCGCTCCACTTGGCTTGTTTTTCTGCTCAAGCGTTGCAATATACGACGGCCGTATAGAAAGCAGAACGGCTTCTGCAATAGAACAAAAAAAGGAAACACCAATTGCTAAGAGCAGATAAAATAATAATAGAGTCATTAAAATTAAGTTCTACTATTGATTAAAATTATAAGAATCAATGATATCAAGATAGAGTAGTAATCTACCTTAAAACAAACATTGTTGCATTATCTGTTATTAGTCATGACAGCAAACATGGCATCAGTTCAATTAATTTATTAAAACCTTGAAACTGTAACAAGCCAAAAAAAATCTACTATCGTCACAAACTTCTGTCAGACTGATAGTGAAAAATAACAAAAATAATTTGTTAATTTTTTGCTGACTCAAGCACCCTAGGAATAGAAATAGGATTACGATTAGAAAATGGATTTTCTATAGCTTGTTAATTGACTATTAACCACTAATTATAATTTTCTTATGTCAAGAATTACTATAAATAGTTAAATTATTCTGTTTTTGAGTACGCTCATAATTAGTGCTACTTAAAACGAAAACAAATTAGTATAGTTTAAGTAGTACTGGCCACTATTTAGGATTGAAATAAACCCAGCTCTTGAATTTTTCTAGTTAGTGTATTTCTGCCCCAGCCGAGAAGCTTTGCGGCTTCTTGTCGTTTGCCATTGGTTTTACGCATCGCAGCTTTAATCATTATAGCTTCAAACTCTGGCATGGCACGGTCCAGAATGGATTCACCACCCTTGGATAGTTCACGATCCGCCCATTCACCTAACAATGCTTGCCAGCTTGCATTATCTGCAACAGACATTTCATCTTTAAGCATTTCTGCAGGTAAATCTTGCATGCGAATTTCATTACCAGAGGCCATAACCGTCAGCCATCTGCATACGTTTTCTAACTGCCGTATGTTTCCTGGCCAGGTTAATTTACTTAAATACTCTATAACTTCATCAGATACTTTTTTAATTTCAGTCTCTAACTCATTAGCTGAAGCTTTCATGAAATGCTCCAACAATGCAGGAATATCTTCTTTGCGCTCTCGCAATGCGGGTAAAACAATTCGAATAACGTTTAATCGATGAAAAAGATCCTCACGAAAATCTCCCTCACGTACTCTAGCTTCTAGATTTTGATGTGTTGCTGCAACGATTCTTACATCTGCATTGATGGGCTGATGTCCGCCCACGCGATAGAAGTTTCCATCTGATAACACGCGTAATAAACGGGTTTGCAAATCTGCTGGCATATCACCTATTTCATCTAAAAATAAGGTGCCACCATGGGCTTGCTCAAAACGGCCCTTGCGTTGTGCTTGCGCGCCTGTGAATGAACCTTTTTCATGACCAAATAATTCAGACTCCATTAACTCACGTGGTATGGCCGCCATATTAAGTGCGATAAAAGGACCTTTTGCACGTGGACTATTATCATGCAGGGCGCGTGAAACTAATTCTTTACCCGTTCCGGAGGCACCATTAATGAGTACTGTGACATTAGAATTCGACAACCTACCGATGGCACGAAACACCTCTTGCATAGCAGGTGATTCACCAATAATTTCTGGCATTTCATCGATTGAGTCAACTGGCATGATGACAGTGGCTGCCTCTTCATTTGCTGCTAGACATGCACGTTTAGTAATTTCCACCGCATCCTCAACATCAAACGGTTTTGGTAAATATTCAAATGCACCTTTCTGATAAGCGCCTACTGCACTTTGTAAATCGGAGTGCGCAGTCATAATAATAATGGGTAAATCAGGATGATCTTTTTTGATACGTTCCAAAAATTCAAACCCATCCATACCCGGCATACGGACATCAGTAAGGATTACATTGGGAGTACTCATTTCAAGTTCGTGAATGGCTGTCACTGCAGACTCAAAAGTCATCACTGGTATTTGTGCTTTTTGAAACGCGCGCTCTAATACCCAGCGCATCGCCTGATCATCATCTATTACCCAAACCTTTGAAATACTCATAGCCTATTCACTTAATTATTTACATTAAAACGTTGCTCAGCATTAAGAGGGAGCAACACACGAAACTCTGTATGACTTGGTGCAGAATCAAACTCTATTAAACCGTCATGCAGGCTTATTAAATTTTGAGAAATGGGTAACCCAAGGCCAGTGCCATCTTGACTACCTGAAACCATAGGGAAAAAGATCTGTGATTTAAGGTCTTCATCAATTCCAGGCCCGTTATCAATAATGTTTATTTCAAGTACTAATCGATGCATGATATCTGCCAAAGTGTATTGTCTCAGTACCCGTGTTTTTATTGTGACCTTGCCATCACTCTCTTTATTCTCGTCAGAAATAACAGAGCGCACAGCATTGCGAACAATATTGAGAATTGCCTGGACTAATAAGTCACGATCAGCATGTATGTCTGGAATACTGGGGTCATAGTCGACGTTAAAGTCGACTCCATTTGGAGTTTCTGCAAGCGCTAAATGTCGGATATGCTCCAAAACATGATGAATATTGATTGGCTTTTTGATCGGCGTAATGTTTGGACCAAACATTCGATCCACAAGCTTACGTAAGCGATCTGCTTCACTAATAATAACATCTGTATATTCTTGCAAAGAAGCATCATTAAGTTCACCCGCGAGTAACTGTGCTGCGCCGCGCAATCCACCTAGGGGATTTTTTATTTCATGCGCCAAGCCGCGCAACATATTTTGAGTTGCTTGCATTTCAGATAACAAATGCTCTTCACGACTAATTTTTACCATTCGATCAACTTGTGATATTTCCAGCATGCATATCATTTCTTCACCCTTTGTATGCATCGGGGTGATGGAACAATCAATCGTAAAGTCATTGCCTCCTAAACGCCTCATACACACTTCCCGTTGTGTAATCGGATGTCCTCTTTCAATTGAATTTTGAATATGCTGAATAAGGTTGCCATCCGTATCTTGAATAAAATCAACTAACGGACGATTGATGGCATGACTCACTCCGGTACCCACTATTTCCTCTGCAGCAGGATTGAGGTATTGCACACGCAGATCTTCATTGACTACAAATATCGCTAACGCCAGGTTATCTAATATTTTTTTATGTTCTTTTGTATATTCCGTAGCGTCCATGAGTGCTGGGAGTTCACCAAATATGTTAGTCGGGGTCTTTGTCATTACTTCCAATGTGCAATAATCGATCCAACTAAATTGCACTGTTTTGGAACAAAGAATCAATCACTTACCTGCGTATAGGATCATTATTTGCACTATTATATTGCATTCAATAGCGAAATATCACAATGCTCGCACTAATACAGTGCATTTTTTGACATATAGTGGATGACTAGCCAATAGTTAGTAAACGCTAACGCTCTAATTATTGGCAGGAGGAGGGGGTATGGCCGGTCTATTGAATTTGGTATTACTAGGAAAACTTTGATTATTATTGTTGCCATTTCCGTTAGCAGGATTCGTTACGGATGTCCTGGAGCCAGAGTTTTGTAAAGCAGAAAAACGTTGCAAAGTAACTTTAACTGGGGTAGCACTGACTTTCACAGCACCAGCGGGGTCAACAATTTTTACCGCTATATTATGTGTACCTCGGTCTACATTTTTCAAAGCAGCAATCGTACTGGTTCCTTTGTAAACCTCAGTGCCATTTAGGGTTACCACATATTGGTGGCCTTTGCGTGTTTGCAAAGATGGCGACGCTCTAAAGTTAACCGTAAGGTTGCCTTGATTATCTCGAAACGTTGAGTCATTACTAGGTGAGGTGATGACAAGCTCATTATAAATTTCTTTATCATCTTCTTTTGTTGAACCATTACTACTGCGTGGTAATGCAATGGACTTGCTTGGCACTAGTGTGGGTAATGTATCTACTTTAATGGCTTCAGCATTTTCACACCCACCAGGTGAGTCGGTATATACCGTATTCCCGTTAGCATCTTTACAGGTAAATATCTCGGCTTGTAAGTTGCCTATAGCCAAGAGGATCAAGATAGCTCCACTCATGACAAGAATTACACGCATATGTTTATTTCCTTATTAGACCTTATTTAATAGTACTCCCTGATATAAATAAGACACAGGAAAAGTGTCTAAAGTTGCAAAAAAAACGCCCCAAGTCTACTTAAGACCTGAGGCGTTATTCGTTATTGAGGAAAAATCAGTAGCTTAACAGCTGTAATACATATCAAACTCAACCGGGTGAGTTGACATTCTCAATGCAGTTACTTCTTCCATCTTCAACTCAATATAACCATCGATGCAATCATCTGAGAACACTCCGCCGGCTTTAAGAAATTCTCGGTCGTTATCTAGTGCTTCCAAAGCTTGATCTAGAGAAGAGCAAACAGTCGGGATTTTAGCTTCCTCTTCGGGAGGTAAGTCATATAAATCTTTATCATTTGCTGCACCCGGATCAATTTGATTTTGGATGCCATCTAAGCCCGCCATCATCATAGCTGCAAAGGTAAGATAAGGATTGCCGGTTGGATCACCAAAGCGCACTTCGATTCTGCGTGCTTTAGGATTCGACTCGTAAGGAATTCTGATTGAAGCAGAACGGTTACGCGCTGAATACGCCAACATAACTGGTGCCTCAAATCCTGGCACTAAACGTTTGTAGCTATTGGTACTGGCATTTGAGAATGCATTAATTGCACGAGCATGTTTAATAATGCCACCGATATAATACAAAGCGGTTTGTGAAAGATTGCCGTAAAGGTCTCCCTGGAATAAGTTATTTCCTTCTTTAACTAAAGACATATGAACATGCATACCGCTACCATTATCTCCAACGATAGGCTTAGGCATGAATGTTGCCGTCTTTCCATAGTTATGTGCCACGTTATGCACTACATATTTCAAGATCTGGTTCCAATCTGCCCGCTCCGTTAAGGTGCTAAATCGAGTACCAATTTCACATTGGCCCGCAGTACCTACTTCGTGGTGATGCACTTCTACCGGAACACCCATTTCTTCAAGCACTTGGCACATTGCTGAACGAAGGTCTTGTAATGAATCCACCGGTGGAACCGGGAAATAACCGCCTTTGACACCCGGTCGATGACCAATATTGCCATCTTCAAAATGTTTGCCTGAGTTCCAAGCAGATTCATCCGAGTCGGTTTTATAAAATGCGCCGGACATATCATTGCCCCATTTCACATCATCAAATATGAAAAATTCAGGTTCAGGACCAAAGTTTGCCGTGTCCGCTATTCCGGTTGAATTCAAGTAGGCTTCAGCACGCTTGGCTACAGAGCGTGGATCACGACCATAACCTTCCATAGTAGCGGGCTCAAGAATATCGCAGCGTAAAATCATAGTGGAATCGCTAAAGAAAGGGTCTACTAGTGCTGTGCTGGCATCCGGCATTAAAATCATGTCCGATTCATTAATCCCTTTCCAACCTGCTATTGAAGAGCCATCAAACATCTTGCCTGATTCAAATACGTTCTCTTCTACTGTTGAGGCAGGTACCGATACATGTTGTTCCTTACCTTTGGTGTCCGTAAAACGGAAATCAACGAATTGAATATCTTCATCTTTTATTTTTTTGATCACATCACTGGCGGACATTAAATTTCTCCTTAGCTTCGACTCTTAATTGGTGTCTTTTTAATGGTGTTAAATAGGGTTGTTATTCTTATGCTTGTCACTAGTTGCTAGTCACATTCATGTAAATACTTTCTTATTACATTGTTAGCACAATGTATGCCATGACTCGCGTCTACGCACTCATATAAGGCTATCGAGGCATTATACGCAGCTTTTTACAAAGATGTGGGCTGGCGCTATCAAATCTCTGCACCATATTAGTGCTTTGTCGCACTATAGTAGTGCTTATAAATTATTCATTCTCACCATCCTGCTGAGAATGAATTATATAAATATCATTTTAAAAAAACCATTTGGTTACCCATCATCGCAATTTTTACAACTTAGGGAATTAAAGCGAAGAACCCCAAATAAACATTACAAAATATAATGCTTTTAAACATGCACGCCATTCCAGCACCTGTTGATTGCCGAGATTTGTCACCATGAGCCAAATTTCGCAGACAAATTCCGTCCAGGTGATACTTTAGTCACACTTTAAAAACTCATCATTTTTCATATAACTATCGTTGCTTCAGTACGTTACTTAATTTACTTCAGGTAGTCATATTTTTGGCATGGCCCTTGCTCTATAGATTACAACTAGCTTTTTAATTACTCAGGATGAGTATTTTAAATATGACATGGAGGTCATTATGAGCTTATCAACAAATGTTTTTACGACTATTTATGTCGTTTGGATCGTAGCCAGTATGGCTGCACTAGCTTGGGCATATCGACACACGGTTAAGGATAAACTTTGTGGTGATAAGAATCATGGCTAGATAGGGAAAGGATTCACTTTAAAGCAAGGATGCTTTAGCGACACATACGGATATGTGTCTAATGAAATGTAGAGTAGTGCAATGAGGATCAAACCTCGCACGATAGGAAATAATTCAGACAAGGATTGTCGCCTCTACACTTTTCATGAATTAGTTAAACAAGTGACTAAGGATAGTTCTACTTGTATGGATATAACACGGTAACTCATCAATAAACGAGTTTATTTAACCGGGTTAAACCGACTTAGGGAAGAGGGCTGCGAGACAAGGACGTCATTTAGCAGTACTAGAAAAAGGCAAGCTTTACGCTTGCCTTTTTTATTGGTCATATAGTATGTACTTCCCCTCAAATTTCCTCTAAATATACCTAGTTGCAAGCTGCGACTGGTAGCCAGCGCAGTGCGTCGCTATACTCTCGCTGCATGCCATACGGCTTAATACTATGTCTGACTCGCAAACCAATAATCTTATAAGCTTTCAACAACTCATTCACGGTCTCGAACAATTTTGGTCGACACATGGCTGTGTAGTGGAACAACCTTATGATGTAGAGATGGGTGCAGCTACTTTCCATCCCAGCACATTTTTACGTGCCATCGGCCCTGAGCCTTGGCGGGCTTGTTATCCACAACCGTGCCGCCGACCCACCGATGGAAGATATGGTGATAATCCAAATCGCTTGCAACGTTATTTTCAATTCCAAGTGGTATTAAAACCTTCTCCAGAGAATATTCAAGATTTATATATCAAATCACTTACTTCACTTAACATTGACCCATTGGTTCACGATATTCGATTTGTTGAAGACAATTGGGAATCACCCACACTAGGTGCATGGGGCTTAGGTTGGGAAGTTTGGCTCGATGGCATGGAAATTTCTCAATTCACCTATTTTCAACAAATAGGGGGGCTTGACTGCAAACCTGTCACTGGAGAGATTACCTATGGTTTAGAGCGTATCGCGATGTATTTGCAAAATGTAGACAGTGTTTATGATCTTGTATGGTCTCAACATGAAGACACTAAAATTTACTACCGTGATATTTACCACCAGAATGAAGTTGAACAATCTACATATAATTTTGAGCATGCTAATACAGATGCATTATTTAAAACATTCGATGCAAATGAAAAAGAATGTATACAGTTGGTTGAAAAAGAAATACCTGTTGCTGCATATGACCATGTCTTGAAATGCTCACATGCATTTAATTTGCTAGATGCACGCCAAGTAATATCCGTTACGGAACGACAACAGTATATTTTACGCATTCGCAAACTAGCCCAGAATGTTGCTAACTGCTATTTAGAAAGCCGTGAAAAATTAGACTTTCCCTTAGATAAAAAATAGCCTGCTGCAAGTATTAGATTATGGATAATAAAAAAGATTT
>CAZFEP010000078.1:0-2271 GCA_964517365.1 uncultured Thiotrichales bacterium
CAAAATATGGGGATATTTTGTAGGGAATTCAAGGTCAGCGTGGCTGACTGTACACATTAATGAGCTAAATAGAGTTATTTTGCCCATTTATTAACCAAAAAGCAGTCGATTAATCGTCAGATGCCGCCTTTTCATACTCTGCGCCTTCATAGATAAGATAAGGCTTGGAATCACCTGTGATTACACCTTCATCCACCACGACTTTGCTGATGCTATCCTGTGATGGCAGATCATACATGGTGTCTAACAACACATTTTCTAGAATGGTACGCAAGCCTCGTGCTCCGGTCTTTCGATCCATTGCTTTACGAGCCACGGCATAGAGCGCATTTTCTCTAAACTCAATATCAACCCCTTCCATATCAAACAGGCGTTTATATTGTTTAGTAATGGCATTTTTAGGTTCGGTCAGAATTCTCACCAAGGCTTCTTCATTTAACTCTTCCAAGGTGGCCACTACCGGCAACCGACCTACAAATTCAGGAATTAATCCATAACGAATCAGATCTTCTGGTTCTACGTTATGCAAAATCTCACCGATATTTTCTTTTTCTTCTTTGCTGCGCAATTCAGCAGAAAATCCTATGCCACCTTTTTCTGTACGATCACGAATTACTTTATCCAAGCCCGCAAAAGCACCGCCGCAAACAAATAAAATATTACTAGTATCCACTTGCAAGAATTCTTGCTGAGGATGTTTTCTTCCACCTTGTGGAGGCACCGATGCAATGGTTCCTTCAATAAGTTTTAACAAGGCTTGTTGCACACCTTCACCAGAAACGTCTCGGGTAATAGAAGGGTTATCGGACTTGCGAGAAATTTTGTCAATTTCATCGATGTACACAATACCGGTTTGCGCTTTATCTACATCGTAGTCACATTTTTGTAGTAATTTTTGAATGATGTTTTCAACATCTTCACCTACATAACCCGCTTCAGTAAGTGTCGTGGCATCTGCGATAGTAAACGGAACATTTAACAAGCGCGCTAATGTCTCCGCTAATAATGTTTTACCAGAGCCGGTAGGGCCGACTAGAAGAATATTACTTTTTGCTAGCTCTACTGCGTTCTTGCTAGCATTCTTAGCATCGAGGCGTTTGTAGTGGTTATATACTGCAACAGAGAGCACTTTCTTGGCACGATCTTGGCCAATGACATACTCATCCAGAATGCCATTTATTTCGATTGGCTTGGGTAGTTTTGTGGATCCAGCAGGCGCTTGATCCTGCATTTCTTCACGAATAATGTCGTTACATAATTCAACACACTCATCACATATAAATACGGATGGTCCAGCAATTAATTTACGAACCTCGTGTTGGCTTTTCCCACAGAAAGAGCAATACAGCAGTTTGCCACTTTCCTGATCCTTGGTTGTAGTATCGTCACTCATTAAAATTACCGCACATCTTGTTATTACATAAGATGCTGATATTGAAACTTAGTTCTATATGGAAAATGATTATCTCGTAAGATAATACGCTCTAGTTGAGTAAACTATACGCTTATTTCTAGAGTTTTGCAGTGCACTGAAACACAAGTTCTTGAACAATTTTTAAGCATTTTTACAACTCATTGATTCCAAGTTCATTCTTAAAAACTTAAACTGTTGATTTTAGTGCTGGATAATTGACGCCAAGTATTCTACACCTCGGCATTCTGCACACGCTTATCGAGCACTTCATCGATTAACCCATATTCTTTAGCGGTTTCACTGTCCTTGAAATTATCACGATCCGTATCTTCTGCAATACGTTCTACAGATTGACCCGTATGATGCGCTAATATTTTGTTTAGCTCTTCACGTATTTTTAAAATTTCACGCGCATGAATATCTATATCCGTTGCCTGACCTTGAAATCCACCCAGAGGTTGATGAATCATCACCCGTGAATGTGGCAATGCATAGCGTTTACCTGCAGCACCACCCGCTAATAACAATGCTCCCATGCTTGCCGCCTGGCCAATGCATAGTGTACTGATATCCGGATTTATAAATTGCATGGTGTCATAAATAGCCATTCCTGCAGTGACTGCACCACCCGGAGAATTAATATAAATAGAAATATCTTTATCGGGATTCTCTGACTCTAAAAATAATAATTGCGCAACGACCAGGTTAGCCATTTGATCTTCAATTGGCCCAACAATAAAAATTACCCGCTCTTTTAATAAGCGTGAGTAAATATCATATGCACGCTCGCCGCGTGCTGATTGTTCTACCACCATTGGCACAAGCCCTAGAGCTTGCGTATCTTGCGCACCATTTTG
>CAZFEP010000078.1:2371-9948 GCA_964517365.1 uncultured Thiotrichales bacterium
TTGCGCACCATTTTGTGCACCGTTTTGTGCACTTGGGCGTTGTGAATCATAACTTGGCATATCTATTTCCTACTAAATTATTAAGTTAAAACTTAAGCTTGTTGGTTAACAAATTCATCAAAGCCGAATTTTTTAGGTTTCTTTTTAGCTTCACCGAGCACATAGTCTACCACCTGCTCTTCCATTACTAACATCTCTATATTAGCCATCGCGTCACGGTTACTTCGGTAATATTGAATCACCTCATCAGGCTTACCGTAACCACCAGCGATTACATTTAATTGCTGAGTTACTTTGTCTTGATCTAGTTTAATTTCTTTTTTCTGAACTATTTCACTAATAATTAACCCCAGTGAAATTCTTTTCTTTGCTTCTTCTTCAAACAATTGATCGGGCAATACATCATCAGGCAATCCTGAGTTATCTGGCATTTGCATATTTGACATCGCTTGGCCTCGTAGCGCTACGATCTCTTGCTTAACCAACGCATTAGGAATTTCGACTTTAATACCTTCAAACAATGTTTCCATAACACTGTTTTTCTCAAATGCTTTTTTACGCTGCGCCATTTCAAGCGTCATGTTGTCGCTTAATTGTTTTCGAAAAGCCTCAACAGTTCCTTCTTCTACACCAAATTCTTTAATAATTTCTTCTGTTAACTCAGGCACTTCACCTGCTTCCACTTTTAACACTTCAATTTCAAAAGTGGCTACCTTGTCTGCAAGATTTTGCTGCATATAGTCTTTAGGGAACGTCACATCGAAAGTTTTCTTATCTCCCTTAGCCACACCGGTTAGCTGTTTCTCAAAATCTGGTAGCAAGTTGCTAGAACCAATAACCGTTGGGAAATTATCTTGGCTGCCACCTTCAAAAACTTCGCCGTCTATTTTGCCAATAAAATTCATTGTCACTTGGTCTTCTTGCTTTGCTTTACGATCCACTTCTGTCCAGATAGTTTTTTGTTTAAGTAGTTTTTTTACAATATCGTCAATATCAGCGTCCGTCATTTCTACATCAGCCACTTCAATTTCAAACTTAGCCGCGTCGGCTAGTTCAATCTCTGGGTAGACTTCAAAGGTAGCGATGTACTTTAGGTTTTTACTAATCTCCATACTTACTGGTTCAATACTTGGGCTTCCTGCTGGACGGAGCTTTTCTTGTATGACTGCTTTTTGAAAACTTGTTTGCATGGTTTCTGCAATGACCTCTTGCGTCACCTTTTTGCCATATTGTTGTCGCACTGCTCGCATTGGTACTTTGCCTGGTCGAAAGCCAGACATTTTTGCATTTTTACTTAAGCTTTTTAATTTGACTTCAATAGCAGAATTTACCTCTTCAGCCGGTACTTCAACCGTCATTTTACGCTCTAAGCCTTCTGATGTTTCTAATGATACTTGCATGGTTACTTTTGTTTTCTTTTGGTTAAATTATTTTCTTACTTATAGTGAAAGTAAAATCGTTAAGAATTTTATAGTCGCTCTAGTTTGATAGATGATATTGAGTGCTCTCTTTTTAACCGAAATGTTACAACCGAAATGCACCTGCACCGCACTAAACCATTGTAAACATTTTGGCCTATAAAATTTTGGCATGTCTGTTGGTTTAGACCTTACCTTAGGTATTCACATGTATATTGAATGCGCTTACCTATGGTGCGAAAGGAGAGACTCGAACTCTCACGGGTTACCCCACTGGTACCTAAAACCAGCGCGTCTACCAATTCCGCCACTCTCGCATGATTTAACTAGGTTTTAGCTCTTAAAACTGAGCCTGTCTCACGAACAACTCACATGAGTACATCAGAATTATAACCGAATTTATTTATCAGAAATGTAGCTATAGCCATTTATTCCGAAGATATAATAATCTTATAATCCTTCTATGCCTGCACTTTTAATCTTTATTGCCTATTTTGCAATAGCACTTTTGAGCGGGGCGGCAATTTCCTACCCCCTATATTTGTTGCTAACGAATTGGTTTGAACTGGATTTTGACCGCGTTGCGAGCCGAAGTGTTTTATTGATAGCCATTATTTTATTCATCGTGCTCTATAAAAGACTAGGATTTAGCAGCTGGCAAGCTATTGGTTATCGTTCAGATAAAAACCAATTCTTAAAAGATCTTACCAAGGGTATCGGTTTTGGGCTCTTAATTATGCTGCCTGTGATTGTTGGTTTATTGATCACCCAGAACCGTACTGTAGATACAGGTTGGGAAGTATCTTTTATTAATGTTCTAGGCCTGATTTTGACGGCTTTAATTTCAGGTTTGATTATCGGTTTTCTGGAAGAGACGCTTTTTCGTGGCGCAATGTTAAGTGCCGTTAAAAAACATAGCTCTACGATTTTCGCTGTAGTAGCAACGAGCCTATTTTACGCTTTGGTTCATTTCATTCAGCCCGATATAGAATTAAAAGCAGACTCTTTACATTGGTCTAGTGGATTTGTGCTTTTGAAAAACGCCTTCGCGGGCTTTGCAAATTTTTCAGGCATAGCGGATTCATTCATTGCCTTGTGTTTAGCAGGAGCCCTTCTCGCCATTGTCAGGCTGAAAACCAATAATATTGCACTATGCATTGGTATTCATGCAGGTTGGGTGATCGTTATAAAAGTGTTCAAGCGGGTTACAGATTCAAACCCCAATTCAGAATATGCCTTTCTAACTGGTAATTATGACAAGGTGATTGGTTATTTAGCCGCAATTTGCATTACAGTTTTTATTACCTTAACACTTACACTACTTCAGAAGAACGATCGGCAATAAGGTAATAAAACTCCTAATGGCAAACTATTAACCTCAGTGAGTATTTAATTGCTCTACACGCTTCCAACCTATTAAATAACCATCTAAAAGCCAATAATGATTGTCACTAGAAGTATATTTAATTTCACGCGCGTAGTTTTTGTTCCATTTTACATTGTCATAATTTTGTTCCGCGACGCGAATCGTTTGTTGCTCTTCATTAATTACCACCACAACCGCGACATGCCCGGTCCCCAGATAATCTTTACCATAAATTATCAAATCCCCTTTCTGAGGCAGTTCATCAGCACCGTTTACAATTGATTGAAATTTTTGAGTATGTTGGTTGAGTGGGTTGGTTACCTGTTCTAGGGACCATATATCTGCTGCAATATCAACATCACCAAACACTACGCCTTTTTCCTTCAACAGCCATCGTCGCGCATACTCAACACATTGCCATTTTATACCTGTGTATATTTCATTTAGGCGGTTAGGCTCGAAGATTACACAATCGGAATCGCAGTTTGAATATGCTGCGATCCCCGCGGGCGATACACCCAACACATCTCCATAGGTGGTTTTGCAGCCAGAAACACATTGCTGTGGAATTTCCACATTAGATCTAGCAGTATCGTCTGCATATGCATACATTGAAGATGCGATGTATATTAGAATAGTCAATATTTTCAAACGACTCATATAAAAAGTTCCTTTGTCGTAAAGTATGTGTTTTCTATGGAGATAAATAGTATCACCCGTCGAATTTAGCTTAGAGTTGTATACGATGAAACTGCATACTTAATAAAATCCTAAATCACCCAGATTTCAAAATTGCAGCATGAAGCATGAATACTTATAATTAATAGATCATGAACACAATAATTCGAATTTTTCTATACATCAAAATGCGAACTTCAATATCAATTATATTCAGGGAGAACTTGTGGGTCTTAAAGTGAACTGTTCTGATTTGGCAGCCATTTTTGGCGTAAGTCAAACTAAGATTGATGCCTGGGCAGAACAAGGGCTCCCTTATTCTATCAAGCCCAAAAAAAATTCTAACCGACCCACCACCTCAAAAGATTACATATTTGATACCACAGAAGTCATTGAGTGGTGCATTAAAAATAAAATTTCTCTTTAACGATACTGTTACCAGTATTTTTTACTTTTTCAGCCTAAAAAAAAGCCCGCTTAAAGCGGGCTTTTTTAACTTTACCAACTAAACATTACTGGGTAATACGAAGTTCTACCCTTCTGTTTTGTGCTCTACCTTCAGACGTTTCGTTATCAGCTACGGGTTGAGTTTCACCATACCCGGCAGCAGATAGTCGAGAAGCATTAACACCCTTAGAAGTTAAGTAACTTCTTACAGCATCAGCACGTCGTTGTGATAAGCCTTGATTATATCCAGCATCACCTTGGCTATCCGTATGACCTGCAATTTCAACACCAACACCAGGATTAGCAATTAACGTATCTGCTGTAGCATCCAGCACTGCTATAGATTCACTCTTTAATTCATCTGAATTAGTTTGGAAGTAAATTCCGCTGAGTGAAATAGCCTTCGCCATAACCTCACAACCATTGGCATCCACTTTAACACCAGCAGGTGTTCCAGGACATGCATCTTTACTATCTACAACGCCATCACCATCACTGTCTAACTCACAACCGTTAGCGTCCACTTTTGCACCAGCAGGAGTAGTTGGGCAACGATCTTTATCATCGGTTACACCGTCACCATCCGCATCACCCGGAGCTTCCATAGCAGGCTCAGCAGCTTTAACTGAATCTGGACATATAATAAACCCTATAATTCCACCAATAACTGCACCGGCTAATGCACCATCTGTATTGTCTGCAGCTCCACCTATAACCCCGCCTCCAAGTGCACCCGCTGCTGCGCAAGCCATACGGCTGTCTTTAGAGTTTGTTGCACAACCTGTTGCCAGAATGGCTACCAGCACAAGCAGGCATAATAATTTTAAATTTTTCATGTAAATATTACTCCAAGAGTTAATTGTATATATTGGTTATTTTTTAAGCGATTAAACAACCAATTAAAATAGATTAATATGCCATTTTCAACTATGCAGGCATGTTTGGCTATCGTTAATAATTAGGCTATTACGCTTATAGTATGACTGCATATTTTCATTTGCAAATGTTACTAATTGCAATTACATAGCTAGATATTGGAAGAACCCAACTTATACTGGATCATCCCACAAACTCTATAAAAGTAATTTAAATGTGGGGTGAGCGATGGGGATCGAACCCACGACCACAGGAATCACAATCCTGCGCTCTACCGACTGAGCTACGCTCACCATAACCAGTTTCATGATAATAGCGTATTTATGATTGAATTGACTATGTTACTAATTAGAGAGAATTAAGCGCTTGTAGTTCAAGAAAGTAGCTTTGAAACCGTTAAAAATGCAGAAAACTCTTTGGTGCGCCCGGCAGGATTCGAACCTGCGACCCTCGGCTTAGAAGGCCGATGCTCTATCCAGCTGAGCTACGGGCGCTCGCGCCTAAAGTGTATCACTAGGCATCCATTGCAGTGAATGCTTAATGTAATGATGGCCCTGAATAATGTCTATTCTAAACGTATCATCCATGAATATACTCTAATAGTGGGAAGCTAAGCATTTATGAAGATTTAGTGATTAGTATTTAATTTTACTGAGGTTCAGTAATGTATTGGTTCAAACCTATATAGATTACGAGTTTTTAGTATAAACAGCTTATAACCATCAATTCCAAGATTAATAATAAAATGTTTTGTAACTCTAAATACTGAATATCGCTGCTATAATTTTATAATCTATTTATAGCGTTCTTTAACCACCACTTAACAAACATGTTAACTCATTTTCTTAGAGTTTTATCTTTACTACCTTTAAAAGCGCTTTATGGAATATTCTGGTGCGGTTATTTACTTTTATTCCATGTATTCAAGGTTAGAAAAACTCTCACACTTAACAACATTACAGCCTGTTTCCCAGAATATACTAAGGATCAACGCAATGAACTTGCCAAAAATCATTATAAAAACACATGCATGGTAATAGCCGAAACCATCAAAACACTCACTCTCAATAAAGAAGAAATTAAAAAGCGTGTAAAATTTGAAAACATACATCTGCTGGAAAATCTTTTAGAACAAGATCAATCTGTTATTATCATTACTGCACACTATTGTAATTTTGAGTGGGCTCTGTTGGCATGCTCCCAACACTTAAAGTTTCCTGTAGACACTGTCTACCGCAAGCAGCGAAGCGAAAACCTTGAGAAATTATTTTATTTTTTGCGCGCCCGCTTCGATGTCACCCCATTGGCCATGGAAACATGTGTAGCAGAATCATTAAAACGGTCAAAAATAACCCGCGCACTGGCCATGGCTGCCGATCAATCACCAAAAAAAAATGACTCACCTTATTGGCAACCTTTTCTTAATCGAGACACGGCATTTCATACTGGCACTGAAAAAATAGCGAGAGCCTTTAAATACCCGGTGATATTTATGTCTCTTTCAAGAACACGAAGAGGGTATTATAGAGCAACCTTTAAATTGCTTGCTGAACCACCTTTCAAGAATGAACCCAATCAAATTTTAAATTTATATATATCTGAGCTTGAAAAACAAGTGCGTGAAAACCCTACTGATTGGTTGTGGGCATATCGAAGGTGGAAATTAAAAAAGCCCGCCGAGCAGACCAAAATTTAAATATATAAAGAAATAAAAAGTTACGCACTTGAGAGCCTTTATTTTAAAATCTTTTGCGGCATTACCGCTACCCATCCTATATAGCTTCTCATGGCTATTATATGTTTTACTTTTCCATATCTTTCGATTTCGACGTAACATTGCTGAGAATAATATAATCAATTCTTTCCCGGATCTCGGAAAAAAAGATCATCAAGCACTTATCAAACAACACTATCGTAACTTTAGTGATGTAATACTAGAAGTTATTAAAACTATAAATCTTAACCCTAAACAATTACTCAAACATGTTGAGTTTAAGAACTCGGAAATCATTGAAAACGTTTTAAAAAATAATCAGACTGTAATTCTTGCTCTTGCTCACCACTGCAACCAAGAGTGGGCGATGCTGGCAGCAAGCCAACACTTTAAGTTTCCTATAGATGGAATTTATAAACCATTGCACCAAAAATGGCTTAATGAACTAGCCCTGGATTCCCGCTCCAAATCCAACATAACGTTAATCCCGGCAAAAACTTGCGTTACTGATCTCATCAAAAGAGCCAAACAAACTCGCATGATCGCGATTGCAGCTGACCAAGCACCCAGACGCAGAGATGACGCCTACTGGACCACATTTCTACATCAAGAGACACCGTTTTATCTGGGCTTAGAAAAAATAGCGACCTTATTCAAATACCCCGTATTCTTTATGCAGTTAGAACGAACCGGAAGAGGACAATACATCGCGACGTTCAAACAACTTGCGCAACCACCTTATGAAAAAGACTCTACATTAATATCAAGCATGTATGTGAAAGCTGTAGAAGATCAAATTGTAAATCAGCCACAAGACTGGTTATGGATTCACAGAAGATGGAAAAAGAAGAAATCTTTATACGATTAATGCAATTTACTTTTAACAAACTTCGCTAGGTCTGCAATGGTGGGATGATCAACTAAATCAGTTATTTCAATTTTATCAGGAAATGCCTCATCTAACCCTGAATGTATTTCGACTAGTGCTAACGAACTTGCTCCAAGCTCTAGCAAACTATCATCTATACCAAATGTCTTCTCGGGCAGCGCTTCCATACAGATCTTTTTAATCGTATTT
>CAZFEP010000079.1:0-5986 GCA_964517365.1 uncultured Thiotrichales bacterium
TGGTGCTGCTGTCTTCATCGGCATTGCTGTCTAAGGTTTTGACGATCGCTAAACTTGGCAAGGCGAGCGTATTGTTATCAATTGCAGTATTGTTTCCTAAATCAGGATCCACGACTCCGGCAGGGACAGTCACCGTTGCAGTATTGGATAAGGGATTTGGAAATACCGCATGTACAGAGGGGGATAACAGGAAAAGGATAATAAAGAAAAAAAACAAATAGACTTTAGTGCGCATTGGCACTTGTCTTTTTGTTTCAAACATTCTTCTGAGTTTTAACACTCGTTATTCCTTTAACGTGTTTATTAACCCGAACTCGCCCGTAAACAATTTAGAAAAAATCTAAACTGCTACCCAATCAAAATTGAGCATTTAAAGTCGAAAAGAGGCATTAACAATTGCATCTGCGAGCAGAACAATTGACGTAAATAATTGACTTAAAGAGAAAATTTAAAATCTCCTTGTTGTTGTCAAGAATACGTTGTATGCGTCAATTATTAGACGCTTTTGATCTCAAAACTAGGAAATGGAGGGGAATATCCGATTTAAGGATTGGTTTTAACGATCGAAGGAGTTAAGAAAAAATTAACTAGCCTTAACGATAAGCTGTTGATTAATAAGGATAAATGGAGATTTTTTTTACATTAAAGATATAATTATGACTACAAAACAAAAACCTTATTTAAATCAATGAGATATAGAAACTAGAATAATTCATAATGATTAATTATTGCTATTTCCATTTGATGTTGCAGCCAACACTGGGTTTTTGTTGAGGATCAACATTATTCCCTGAAAGTAGTGAAGTAAGTGCATTACGGATATCTGAACCGGTTACTGGAATACTATTACCGGGCCGAGAATCATCTAATTGGCCGCGGTACACACACTTAAGCTCTTGATCGAAAATAAAGAAATCAGGTGTACAGGTTGCATCATACGCTTTAGCCACTAGCTGCTCTTCATCATACAAATATGGAAATTGATAACCTAATGTTTCAGCTAGGATTTTCATATTCTCGGGAGAATCTTCAGGATACTCACCAACATCATTCGAATTGATCCCGATAAGATTAACGCCTTTAGCTGGATAATCATTCCCAAGCTTCACTAACTCATTTTGTATGTGTTTTACAAATGGACAGTGATTGCAAATGAACATAATCAGCGTTGCATACTCACCTTTGAGCTCAGATAAACCCAATAATTTGCCTGAAACTGCATCTAATAAATTGAAATCAGGTGCCTGAGTCCCTAATGGAAGCATGCTAGAGAGTGTTTGTACCATAACGTGATGTGTTTACTCCTGATTACTCGAACAGTTAGAGTAGAATAGCGCACTTTATACTAGCCCATATAACTAATGCGCTAATCAAAAATTGTACTCTTGTAATAAAATACCGCTTAATTAAGAAGCCTGCAAAGGAAAAAATAAATGTCTACCACTCGTGTTTTTACATCTGAATCCGTTTCCGAAGGCCACCCTGATAAAATGGCTGATCAAATATCCGATGCCATTTTAGATGCCATTTTAGAACAAGACACCAGTGCACGTGTTGCTTGTGAAACCATGGTAAAAACAGGCATGGTGGTATTAGCAGGTGAGATTACAACTTCCGCACAAATCGAATATGAAAATATTGTGCGTAATACAGTAAATAGTATCGGCTACGATAACTCTGATGTGGGTTTTGATGGGCATAACTGTGCTGTGTTAAATGCGCTTGGCAAACAATCAGTAGATATTGCTCAAGGTGTAGATCGAACCTCTAAAGAAGAACAGGGTGCTGGTGACCAGGGCATGATGTTTGGCTATGCTAGTAACGAAACGGATGTTTTAATGCCTGCTCCAGTAACTTATTCACACCGCTTAGTACAAAAACAATCTGAAGTTAGAAAATCTGGAAAATTGTCGTGGTTACGACCAGATGCAAAGAGTCAAGTCACTTTTGTTTATGAAGATGACAAACCCACTGGAATTAATGCCGTCGTATTATCTACTCAACATGATCCAGATATTCGTCTGAGTGATCTGCAAGAAGCGGTGATGGAAGAAATCATTAAACCTACCTTGCCTGAAAAGTGGTTGTCTAAAGATACCAAGTATCACATCAATCCTACTGGCAATTTTGAAATCGGTGGACCTGTCGGTGACTGCGGTTTAACTGGACGAAAAATTATTGTTGATACGTATGGTGGAATGGCTCGTCATGGTGGTGGAGCATTTTCAGGCAAAGACCCTTCTAAAGTAGATCGGTCCGCTGCATATGCTGGACGTTATGTTGCCAAAAATGTAGTGGCTTCTGGCTTGGCAGAGCGATGTGAGATACAAATTTCGTATGCAATAGGTGTTGCACAACCCACCTCTGTATCCATCGATACTTTTGGGACAGGAAAAATAAGTGATAGCAAGATAGAAGATGTTGTACAAGACGTATTTGATTTACGCCCTTACGGAATCGTCACCATGCTGGACTTATTACATCCAATTTATCAAGCTACTGCTGCGTATGGTCATTTTGGCCGAGATGGTGACAGTTTCCATTGGGAACGCACAGATAAAGCATCTGAAATAAAAGATCGGGCCTCTTAATTTTTCAACAAGCCAGTACTAGACGTATTTAATTTTTATTTATAAACCCCCTAATGCTTAAGGAGCATCTATAACTATGGCTATTCAATCTGCAAATAAAATCGATACTGATTACAAGGTTGCCGACATTAACGATGCTGAATTTGGCAGAAAAGAAATTGCTATAGCAGAAACTGAGATGCCTGGATTAATGGCCTTACGTACAAAGTATGGAAATGAAAAACCACTTGCGGGCGCTCGCATTGTAGGTTGCCTGCATATGACAATCCAGACAGCCGTACTCATTGAAACATTAACCGCGCTGGGTGCAGAAATTCGTTGGTCATCATGCAATATTTTCTCAACACAAGATCATGCTGCTGCTGCAATTGCAGCAGCAGGTATTCCCGTGTTTGCCTGGAAGGGTGAGACTGAAGAAGAATATGAGTGGTGCATTGAGCAAACTCTAAGTGGACCCAATGGCTGGAAACCCAACATGATATTGGATGATGGTGGTGACTTGACCAAAATCATACATGAGAAATATCCTGAAATGCTTGCTGAAATAAAAGGGCTTTCAGAAGAAACGACTACGGGCGTGCATCGCTTACATGAAATGGAAAAACGTGGCGAACTAAAAGTTCCAGCCTTTAATGTAAATGACTCCGTAACGAAATCAAAATTTGATAACTTGTATGGTTGTCGAGAGTCTTTAGTGGATGGTATAAAACGCGCAACCGACGTGATGGTTGCTGGCAAAACTGCCGTTGTATGTGGTTATGGTGATGTCGGCAAAGGCAGTGCCCAATCACTTCGTGGACTGGGTGCAATTGTTCTAATAACTGAAATTGACCCAATTTGTGCACTGCAAGCCGCAATGGAAGGCTATAACGTTGTGACTTTAGAAGATGTTGTGGATCGTGCAGACATCTTTGTTACCACTACAGGTAATTTCAATGTGATCAATCATGATCATATGAAAGCTATGAAAGACCAAGCCATCGTATGCAACATTGGACACTTTGATAACGAAATTGATATTGCAAGCTTGAAACAATATGAATGGGAAAACATCAAACCACAAGTTGATCACATAATCTTCCCAGATGGTAAGCGCATTATCATGTTAGCTGAAGGACGCCTAGTAAATCTTGGTTGTGGAACGGGTCACCCCAGTTTTGTAATGTCTAATTCTTTTACTAATCAAGTATTGGCTCAAATGGAGCTATGGGCCAATGCAGATAGCTATGAAAACAAAGTCTATGTACTACCGAAGTCATTAGATGAAGAAGTAGCTCGTCTGCACCTTGAAAAAATTGGCGTTAAATTAACTCAACTTACAAAGGAACAAGCAGATTATATTAGTGTTGATGTTAATGGCCCTTACAAGCCTGAATACTATCGTTACTAATTAACTTCTACACTGCAACCAAGCTACCCTATCCGGATTCTCGAGACTAATTTGCGAGTCTATTAGGATCGATGCGAGTTGTTCGCCTCTATACCCATCAATATCTAGCTTCAGATACAACACTGGAGCTAGAAGATGATATACGCCATTATGCTCTTAATGTCCTGAGGTTGAACAAACGTTCTGACATTACTGTGTTCAATGGTGATGGCTATGATTACATCTGTAAAATACTCGACTGTTCTAAAGCTGTATTACGCATCAAAATTATACAACGAGTATCACTCGATAATGAGTCTCCCCTAAAAACGCACTTGTTACTCGGTATATCTAAAAGTGCTCACATGGACTACGCAATACAAAAGTCAGTAGAAGTTGGAGTGTCGATGATTCAGCCCATAGTATCCGAACGTTCAGTCGCTAAAATCAAAAAACAATCTTTTGATAATAAGCAACAACATTGGCAACGCGTAATCCAAAGCGCGTGTGAGCAGTGTGGCAGAGCTAAAATTCCAACACTGTTACCTGTTTCTGAGTTTAGTGCCCTCGAGCATGTAAATGAAAATGAAATTGGTCTAATTTTTGATTCAACCGCTAACCAAACAATTCATACTGTAAACATCAACAAGCCAACTATTTTAAAATTGCTAGTAGGGCCCGAAGGTGGTTTTTCTGATAACGAGATTAACACTGCACTTGAAAAAAACTTTCAAGCCTTGCGTTATGGACCACGTACAATGCGCACTGAAACCGCAGCAGTAGCAGCAGTGCTTAGCGCTCAATTAAAATGGGGTGATCTTGCTAACTAAAGTTAATGTTTCAGTTAAGCTCAGGCGCTCAAGTTGCGCGCGTTAAAAGTATCTCTTCTAATTTTAAAAAATTGGGAATAGCTAACTCTTTACTGCCAATCTTTACATAGTATGAGATGAGTTCAGAATATTTACTCATCATGCCATCATGATTGTTCAGAGCACGACTATCTAAAATTAGCGGCCGAGGCACTGATTGCACTTCGATCGCATATAATGGAAAAGACTCGGTATTATCCGTCACATAACATATCACTGCGCGAATATGGTTTGATTTAACCACTCTTGTCTGATTGCATAAACGCTCAAACGAAATCACAGGCACAACATAATCTTCCCAATCAATTTCTCCCACTAACCAATCTTCTTCGTCACCAAGAATGGTTAATTTTGGTTTATAGACAACTTCTTTAACAATCGATTTAGGCACTAGCACATCATTACCATTTAATGGTAACAATAAACAACTTAGCGTTGGATAAACTATAGATTCAGCTAATGACATAATTCTATTTCACCACATCTTGAACATGACTTAACAATTCACTTTCGTTATAAGGCTTTCCTAAATATTCTTGCACACCTATGTCCATCGCCCTTTGTCGATGCTTATCTCCAGTCCGCGATGTAATCATGATAATTGGCACATTTTTTAAACGTGTGTTATTTCTCACATGAGACGCCAGCTCATAACCATCCATACGTGGCATTTCGATATCTAATAAAATTAACGCTGGCGTAAAATCTTGCAGTTTTTGCACGGCATCCACACCATCTTTAGCAGTAACCACTTTATAGCTATTTCGTTCAAGAAAACGAGTGGTGACTTTTCGAATCGTTATAGAGTCGTCAACTACCATAATAGTAGAAGCATTTTCACTACTAGATTCTTTGAAATTTGGAAGCATTGGTTGCGCATTAATATCTATACGAACCAAACCTTGTATATCAAGGATTAAAATTACATTGCCGTCACCTAATATGGTTGCACCTGAAACTGCTGGCAGCCTACTCAATTGAGGAGCCAAAGGTTTTACAACAATTTCTCGATTTCCCAGTGTAGCCTCAACATGTATAGCCATTCGTGAATCACCAGAACGAACCAGTAAAACTGGAAACATTCTATCTGCACCACCTAACTGTGGCTGACATACTTCCAACAAACTACCTAAGTGGCATAAGCTATAATCTCGATC
>CAZFEP010000079.1:6086-9937 GCA_964517365.1 uncultured Thiotrichales bacterium
AACAACTCTGATTCTCGAACTTGGTCAGAAAGAATATCTTTAATGCTTAATAAGTCATTAACACTCTCTGCTAATGATCTAGATAATTGTTGAATATTTGAATAGCGATCCAGTTCTAATGGATCAAAATCATTATAGTCTGGCACCTCATGAGCATGGCGAGACAAAATTTGAGTTTCAGTCTCAATTTCTAAATTGCGCAATTGATCTCTAAGTCGCCCAACCACCTGCTCTAGCTCATGAATATTAATATTATAATTATTAGTGACTTGCTCAAGACGTGCCTGAAAAATATTGACTTCACCAGCATTGTTAACAAGATTGTCAAGCATGCCCGACTGTAATCGGACCGCTTGCTGTCCTGTAATTAACGGCTGAGAGTTTTGTTCATTCAAATCTATAGGGTTACGTAGAACTGGGATTTTAATCTTCTTCTTTGTTTTTAATTTTTCAGTTTCATCAACTTTTTTGTTTTCACTTGGTGGTTTAACTTCAGCAATTTCTTCTTTTTGCTTATCGATTGCTTGATCTTGACCCTGATCATCCTCAAGTTCTGGTTCTAGCTGTTTATCTGATTCAGAATTATTTTCTTGTGAAACATTGGGTTCAATTAATTTTTTCTCATGTATTCCTGTAATGTATTCTTCACCTGCCTGCATAGCTTCAAGCTGACTCTTCAATTTAGTTGCAGGGTAAACAGGCTCTTTGGCAACCGCTAAATCAACCATTTCATTAATTTGATCTAAACAGCGTTGGATAATATTAAAGGCTTGATCGTCTGTTTCTAAACGTCCCTCCGCCATATCAATAACAAACGATTCAAATACATGACTAAAGTCACCTATATTGTTATAGGTTGCCATCCGGGCGCTGCCTTTAAGTGTATGCAATTGTCGCTTAAATTCAGATACAGCATCTTTGTCGTTTTGTTTGACTCTCCATTTTTCTAAGCATGTATTACAAACTTCCAGTATATCGTTAGCTTCTTCAAGGAAAATATCTACTAAATCTATATCTTTGCCCTCGTAGAAATCTACATGTTGTTGGGTATCTATCGAATCTGCATTATTGCTTAGAGGAATACCAACATGATGCTGACTTATTTCAGCTTCAGACGATGCTTCTGGATCAAGCACGACATTGGGATTATTTTCATTTTCAAGATCATTTTCTGCTTGAACACTAGCCACTATATTTTCTAAAACCGGAACATTCATTGCATTAACTTTCGTCAATAACTCCTGATTTACCCCAGCATGCTTTAGATCTAGTGTGTTTTCATAAACACCCAGTCTTACTTCTTCAATGCACTCTACAAACAAATCAAATTGATCTGCTTTAAGTTTAATATTGCTTTGATGACATTCTTGACAGTATTTATCAAGCGGACTGATGAGTTTAGCTACTGCATCTACTTGTGCGGTTCTTGAACAACCAAACAAAGTATGCAGCGCATGTAACAAATCATCATCAATAGGGAGAATCTTATGCTCTTTCTTTGATTTGATAATATTTTCGATTTTTTCTATATGTTGCTTAGCCTCATCAATAAATAATTTATAGAGCTCATCATGCAAATTATTATTTTGATCTTCTTCAACCTGTAGCTCTTCAATTGCATCAGCATCAATATTGACAACTTCAATATTCGTTGCAATGAGATCCTCATTATCAAATTCATCATCAATAATGTTTAATTCTTCAATCTTTGAATCATTAACGAAATTCACAGCCTCTTGAAAAATCTTAGCCACTTCCGTTAATGGCTCGCGACCACTGTGAAGATGGAGAATCAATTCTTTCAATAGTGCTGCTGCACTTGCTACTAAATCGTATAAGTTACTTGTAATGGCAAGTTTCTTATCAATAACTTTATTTAATATACTTTCTAACTGCCAAGCATATTCACCAATAATCTCAGCACCCACCAATCTTCCACCACCCTTAAGTGTATGGAAAGATCTTCGAATTATCGTCAGCGCCTCTTCGTTATCCTGGTTATCTTGGTTATCCTGGGCAGATTTCCACACAGATAAGTTTATATTTATTTTCTCTACTTCTTCTTCAGCCTCTTCTATAAAGATAGCAAGCACATCTGCATCTGAATCACCACGATTTGATAATAATTTTTGTTCGTTGCCATCAACAACTACATAAATAGCATACGGATTTTCATCTATCATAGCGGGCAATAACAATTCGGTTTCATCAACATCTTCTTGATCATCTGCACCAATATTACTGGCCAGATCGAGATCAACCTCTTTATTTAGATCAAATTCTTTAATGCTGGAGCTAAGTTCTTCTTCAATTTCATTAAGATCAAGCAAGTTAGTAGCATCAAGATCTACTTCTATCACTCCAATATCTATATCTTTTCCATCTGAATCAATTTCATGCAATGACTCAAATTCATCATTCGCAATAGTGTTTAGTTTGGTTGCAGCCTCTTCAATACTTACCGCATCAATCTCAGCTAACTCAGGTTTTAGAAGGATATCTTCTGATGGAACATCAGATAACTCATTCAGTTCTGAGTATTCTGATTTATTATCCTGTTGTGCATTTTCTTGTACACTTTCTAGCTCAGTTTGCTGGCTAGAATCGAATAAGTCGTAATCAATAGATAGATCTAGAGAGGTTGCACTGAGTTCTTCTAATGCAATCTCTTCTAAGTCTGCTTGTTCAGTAATAGTCTTTTTAGAATGATCATTATCTACATCAGAGTTTTGGGGGGATTTTAGTTTTTTTTTTAACTCTAAGTCAGTTGAGCTAAGCAATGCGAGTGAATCGTCTTCCGCTACGGCAAGCTCTTCCACTTCAACCGTCTGCAAAGGTTCACCTTCTGTTGATAGTTCAACTTCATCACCCACAAGCTTTGATGCATTTTTTACTCCATATTCAAGGATGTCTCTAGGATTTCCCTCATCAACCATCAGTGCTTCCAAATAACATTCTATGCTTGTAATGGAGTCTGCAAAGGCATCAAGCTTATCTGATTGTTCATTGAGCTCTTGAGTAGCATTATCATCCAACAAATACACTTGTATGCATTCAAGTATTTTTACTGCATCCTCTAAGTTTAATATAGACAATGCTCCTATAACCTTACGGATATGATCTTGAACCTTTACATAGCTTTCTTCATCTTCCGGTGAGTTAAGTACCTGTGAGAAGGTATTCTTAACTTCTTCAATTTCACTGAGTGCCTCAGAGAGTGTTTGAACTTGTATTTTTCTAATCTGCCCAGCATCATCAGATGAATGTAATGCATTTGTTGAACCAACAACCTGTACTGAAGGTTTATTTAAAACCCTATAGTTCACAAAATTATCAACAATATTTTCAGCTTTAATTAACGTCTCAGCTATCGCGATAAAATTATTATCTGCATGCTCAAGCTCTTCAGAAGACAAACCACTTAATGATGAAACCTCTCTAAGCACATCTTCTCTGGGCTCATCTAATCCCAACATACTTAATGTATCTGCAATCTTTTGAAGGTCTTTTCCTACCTCTGCCACACTATCTGCTGAACGATTCTTACTATGAACGTAAAGCTCAATAGAATCTTTAACCGTCTCTATATCTTCATGTAACGCTTTAGATACTGCTTCCAGTACATCTGCACTAGGCCCCGACATACCCTCTTGCATTTGATTAATATCTATTTCACTAGGAATCAAATCATTCAAACCATAAGCATGTTTAACTTTACTTACGATACGTCCACGTTCAGTAGCGATGCCAACATAATATAATAAATTTTTAATTAAACTTGATGGAATGTCGGCAGCAAAAGTTGCTTCATCTAATTCAATAAAACGCTTAATTTGACGATCCACTTGACC
>CAZFEP010000080.1:0-9485 GCA_964517365.1 uncultured Thiotrichales bacterium
GCTCACCGAAGATTCCGGTAGGTCTTATAAGAATAAACACTAATGCCGTTAGATAGGCCCACCAATGCTCAATACCTTGGCCACCCAATATGGGTGCAAAATATATTTCACCAATTTTTTCACTTGCACCAATGATGAGGCCACCAATAATACATCCTGGTATTGACGTTAACCCTCCAATCAAAATAACTGGAAGTCCCTTCAATACGGCAGCAGTTAATGTAAAGGAAACGCTTAAGCGATCCGCCCAAATCAAACCAACAATAAAGGTGATTACACCGGTAACCGCCCATACAATTGCCCATATTTTAGATAATGGGATACCCACTGCTTGTGCAGCTAAGTGATCATCCGATACCGCGCGAAGCGACAAGCCTGTGCGTGTATATTGGAAAAATAAATACAACCCCAAAACCAAAAAGAAGGCAACCGCTGCTGCAAAGCCGTCAAACTTACTAATAATAATGTCGAACCAGGGATTGCCAGGGAAATGTTCTGCTAAGAAGATCGGGTCACTAGGAATACCAAGATCTACACCATGTACAGCTGAGTCCCATGTGCCTTGTGCTAAGCCTTCCAAGAAATAATTGAGCCCTACCGTTGCCATGAACAACGATAACAACGACTGATTGGCTAATGGACGCATCACGTATCGTTCAATAACGATACCCATTAAAATCATAACTACCGTAGTAATTGTAAATGCTATGACAGGATGGACTTGCCTTTCTGTCAAACTTACATAGGTTAGCGCCGCAAACAAAAGCATTGTGCCCTGTGCAAAATTAAACACACCGGAAGATTTATATATCAGTACAAAACCTATTCCAACAAGTGAGTACATAATTCCAGATAGCATACCTGCAATCACGGTTTCTAAACCGAAAGGAGAAAACATTCCTTCAGTTGTAAAAATACTCAATAATCCTGTTAAAAATTCCACTCGTTACTTCCTCCTACACTACAATCTTAAGTTGTATACTAATCGTCATGGCTTACACCTAGGTAAGCATCAATTACTTTTTGGTTACTCATGACTTCTTCTGGTGTTCCATCACCAATTTTTGCGCCGTAATCCATTACTACAACATGATCCGATACATCCATCACAACACCCATATCATGCTCAATTAATACGATAGTTGTGCCACGGTTGCGGTTAATTTCTTGGATAAAACATGCCATATCCAATTTTTCTTCAATATTCATACCTGCAATCGGTTCATCGAGTAACAACATTTTTGGCTCTGCTGCTAATGCACGACCTAGCTCAACACGCTTTTGTAAACCGTAAGACAAAGAAGAAACCGGTGTTTTACGAATAGACTGTAATCCAAGAAAATCAATTATTTCTTCGCAAGCTTCTCTATGAAAAATTTCTTCTTTTTTACAACGTCCGATACCTAATGCATTTTCGATGAAAGTAGATTTCATCATTAGGTTTCGGCCTGTCATGATATTTTCAACTACAGACATACCTGAAAATAATGCGATATTTTGGAAGGTTCGGCCGATCCCCATCGTCGCTGCAGAATGCGGCTTCATCTTGGCGAATTTTTTACCTTCGAATGTAATAGAACCTTGTTGCGGAATGTAGACGCCATTAATGACATTGAGCATCGAACTTTTTCCTGCTCCATTAGGTCCGATTACTGCACAAATCTCACCTTTGTAAACAGTGAAACTAATGTCGGTGATGGCTTTTGTTCCTCCAAAGGCTAAATCGATATTCTCGATCAGCATATGAGGTTCTTTATCCTTAAATGCGTTACTCACTTATATGATTTCCAAAAATGGTTTTAAGTTTTTTCGTATATTTTAATTTTTACTTATCTTTAAGCCGACTCAATTCGTAGCTCTGATACAGTCTGGGTCGCATCATCTTTGAGCTCAACACTATTCTGGGACGAATACATCGCATTAACGAGCGCTTGATGTGTACCCATGACAACCTCACGTTTAATTTTACGCGAACGGGTTATTTCACCTTTATTCACATTAAACTCACGCGGCATAACCACAAAACGTTTTATAGGGGCACTGTTGTCGCCATCAGACTGGCGAAGATGCACATTCACATCTTCAACTGCTTTCTTGATCAAATCATAAACTTCTTCTTGGGTGGCCAAATCACTATATCCAGCAAATCGGATATTATTAACTTCAGCCCAACTGCCTACAGAGACCCCATCGATTACTATGAAAGCCGATACAGAGTCTTGTCCTTCACCCACAGCAACCGCTTCTTGTATATATGGTGATGACTTAAGTGCAGATTCAATTTTATGTGGAACAAACATCGAACCTGTACTAAATTTACCCACCGAGTCTTTGCGATCCGTTATGCTAAGCGTTCCATTACTATCCACTTCTCCTAAATCACCAGTCTTGATCCAGCCATCCGCATCAACAACTGAAGAGGTAGCATTTGCATCACGGTAATATTCTTTAAAAGCATTAGTACCTTTAAATGCAATCTCACCATCCGCTAATTGCTTAATCTCGATACCTTCCAAGGGTGTGCCCATGCTATTTTCACCTGAGCCTTTGTTTAACTCGGAGGGTCCTTGAATACAGATAAAACCAGCACTCTCAGTAGTTCCATATGTTTTTTTCAGGTTAATACCCAAGCCTCGGAAAAAATTGAAAATTTCACCGCTCATCACATCACCACCCGTATAAGCTGCTCGCAAACTCGACAGTCCGTATACATTTTTCAAAGGTGAGAACATGAGAAGGTTACCCATTGTTCGTTTCAAGCCACTACTGCCACTTGATGTGCCGTTTAGAAACGCTTCACGTTCTTCTCTGGCAAACTTGAACCATTTATCAAATGAATTTGAGCTAGATCGTTGTGCTCTAGCGGTAATTTCAGAATGAAGTTGCTTGTAAAAATGAGGGGGCGCATAAAGCATAGTGGGCCCAATTTCTCGCAAGTCTGACATCACGGTGTCATTACTTTCAGGACAATTGATCGTAAATCCTTTTAACAGCCAAAGCGCATAAGTGAACAACGCATTCGCAGCATAAGACAAAGGTAAAAACGCTAACAATTGCTCATTTTGTGTAACCTTCTCTTGATTAGCAAAAGCAGTTGCAGCGCTGATTAAACTTCCTTGTGTATGAACGGTGCCGCGAGGTGCACCTGATGTACCGGCTGTATATAAAATAAATCCATCTGTTTCTTGAGTTACTTTAGAAGTGACATCCTCATAAAAACTTGGATGCTCTCCAGAAAACTTTTTACCGTCTGATGCTAATTCTTCAAAGCTACTTAAATGTGTATGGTCATATTCACGCATGCCACGCTCACCACTATAAATGACTTCATGCAAATTTTCGCATTTATCAATTACACCGTATAAAGCATCCACTTGTTGTTGATCTTGAACCATTGCAAATTTTGCTTCGCAATTATTTAAAAACGAGACAAGCTCTTGAGTATTGGAATCAGGATGAATTGGGACCGGCACTGAACCTAAACAATGCACCGCTATCATTGCAAAATATAAGTCAGGAATATTGTTGCCGATAATGGCAACTTTTTCGTTTGGCTTTAAACCTTTTGCTGCCAAACCACATGCTAGATCTTTAACTATGGTTTCTGTTTCGCTCCATGTCCACGCTTTCCACAATCCATGATGTTTAAATCTAATTGCAGTATCAGAAGATCTGGTTCTAGTTTGTTGTAAAAAAAGACTAGGAAATGTTTCCATACTAAAAGTTCAAACCCCTATCGCTCCATCCGCTACTGACAAATAATTATAATATTTATTAAACAGATTTATAAGTAATACCTATAGTGATGCTATTACTTTAGTTTAGAGCATAAAGCTCAAACTTTACTGCCAGTACCTAGTTTAAAAAGTGCAAGTTACAGTGCTTCAGTATTCTTGTTCTTGTTTTTGTTGTTATACCGCTTAGCAGTATTTGACCGTATCTGCGGCATCAGACAAGAAGGCTAAAGTACACCAGCAAACCAATACTTTGCAAGCATTTGTGTAAGCAATCTGTAGAAAATATTTTGCGCAATAGTGAGAAATAGTAGTCAAGAATGAACACGTAATTTGTGTTGTGAGTGCCAAAAATGATCCATTAAGACCATACTAAAGACATGGTTGTTTGTGAAAGTATCGTTTAAAAACCATTTAGAACAATGGTTGTATCTAATCTAATGACTCAATTGATCAGTAATCACACAGAGCATTATTTTCGATAGTTGGAAATTTGTTCAATATTATTATTTCTAAGAAGAAATTCACGTTCAAATTCCTCGGCTTTCATGGGCTTACCAATATAATAACCTTGGATATAATCACAGCCTTCTTCAACCAGTAATTTTTGTTGCTCCCCTGTCTCAACCCCTTCCGCCAGCACTTCAAGATTCAAACTTTTGGCTAGAGCAATAATTCCTTTAACGATCAAGCGGTCCTCATTATTGGTTTCAATATCACGCACAAAGGCTTTATCAATTTTTAATAAATCAATTGGGAATTTACGCAAGTAGTTAAGAGATGAGTAACCGGTACCAAAATCATCAATTGATAACTTAACGCCCATTTTCTTTAATTTATGCAGTATCAAAATAACTTCTTCGGGACGTTTCATGATGATACTTTCAGTTATTTCTAACTCTAAATATTGCGAACTTAACCCTGATTGTGACAATACTTGCTCAACCTGTTCAATAATATCGCCATTTTCGAGCTGCCTGCCTGACAGGTTAACCGAAACGGGTATTGGCGTATTACCTTTATCAATCCAAGCTTTTGCCTGCACACAAGAACTGATTAATACCCATAAGCCTAGTTCTGAAATCAGCCCTGTTTCTTCAGCCAGTGGTATAAAGTCGTTTGGTCCCACAAGACCCTTTTCAGGATGATTCCATCGCACTAATGCCTCAACACCCATAACCTTAGAGGTCTGCAAGTTATATTTAGGTTGATAATAAACATCTAATTCTTCACGATCCAATGACTGACGAAGATCTTGCTCAATTTCAACTTTGTTAGTCACAACCGCTTCCATTTCAGGCTCGTAAAACAAGAAACTGCCACCACGCTCTTTTGCTTTAAACATTGCCGTATCCGCGCGTTTCATCAATTCACCAACATTTACTCCGTCTTCCGGATGTATAGAGATGCCTATACTCGCAGTGACATAAATATCCTTGCCACCAAAGAAGTAAGGCTCACCTAATTTTCTACAAACCTTATCAGCAATATTAGCCACCACACCACGATCTTCAATGCCATCTAACGCTAAAGTGAATTCATCACCTCCCAAGCGAGAAACAGTGTCCGCCGAACGCACACAACTTAAAATTCTTTCAGCAACTTGTTTCAACAACATGTCACCTACATTATGACCCAATGTGTCATTTACATATTTAAATCGATCCAGATCAAGAAACAATACCGCTAACATTTGAGATTGAGTGCGCACTTTCTTGATCATTTTATTCATTTGATCAATGAACATGGTTCGGTTTGGTAAACCTGTCAACGAATCATTATATGCAAGCTCACGAACATGCACTTCTGCACGACTTGCCTTAAGTAATCGGGAAACTCGTTGTCGCATCACAGCAAAGTGCACAGGCTTAGGAATAAAATCTGTTGCACCTGATTCGAATGCTTGCTCAATTGACTTTTCATCCTCTAGTGCCGTTACGATTAAAATAGGCACATGTTTTCCACCCTTAAGCATACGAATCTTTTTACAAGCATCAAAACCATTCAGGTTTGGCATTAGTGCATCTAGTAAAATTAGACCTGGCATACTATGCTCACAGCGCTTAACCGCTTCCACACCATCTGCTACTGATTCAATTTCATAGCCATCAGAGACCAAAACATTCTGTAACGCAACACGCATACTGCGATCATCATCTGCAATCAATATCTTTTCAGTGGCGGTTTGCATTAACAACGTATCTTCTTTAGTGAAATTAATTTCTTTCTTTAAATCACTAATCACCAACGCGGCCTGTGGAAAAATAGCCTGCACCAAGTCATGCGCACCTTCTACCGAATCATTTCTACCAATAGCCTCTAACTGTTTTGCAAGGTGCACCAACTTGAACGCACCAAAATTTGAACTACTACCTTTAATGCTATGTGCATAATGACGCAAAGAACTTGAATCATTTTCTTGCACACTTTTCTCCAACGCTCGCAACAAGATTTCCATATCATCTATATAGACTTGCACCATGTCGTTAAATCCCTCACCGACATTTTCACGCAGCGTCTCAACTGCAGCTATATCTATTGCACTTGTATCATTTGTATTTGTACCCACTTCATTTTCCTGGGTACGCGCAATATAATCGACGATTGTAAGGTTGGCATCTGTGTCCATACCCACTTCTTCATCGTCCTTCACAGGATCTATCCAGCGCTCCAGCCTTTCAATCAGCTTTTCAAGCTTGAGAGGTTTCCGTGTGTAGTCATTCATACCTGATTGAATACATTTCTCACGATCCCCTTTAAGCACATTTGCAGTCATCGCAATAATTGGGATCTGTGAAACTTCAGACGCTAACTGACGTACTCGACTTGTGGTTTCGTAGCCATCCATTTCTGGCATATTACAATCCATAAAAATAACATCGTATTTTGCCAGCTCTAACAACTTTAATGCTTCAATTCCATTATTGGCGATAGAACATCTGCAACCCAGTCTCTCAAGCATAGCCTGAGCGACTTGTTGATTCGCGTTGTTGTCTTCTACAACCAGCACGGTCGCATTAAAGTTTGGAATAGACTTAACGCCTGGAGCAATTTTATTTTTGTCTGTAATGATAGGCACTGGCATGTTGATCATGTCAGAGATACAGTCGAAAACGGTTGATTGTCGTAGCGGTTTCTTCACATAAGAATCAATCTCCCTAAATCTTTCAAGAAATGCCTCAGGATTAAATTGATTGGTCATCAACACTAATTTCATCGGTGCAATTTTCGAGTCCATTGCGATAGTACGAATCAACTCAATACCATTAACATCGCCCATTAACTCATCAACGAAGCCAATATCAAATGCCTTACTTCTAGCATTGGCTTCACGAAGAAAATGAAGCGCTTCATCTGGGTCTTTAGCACAATATATATATGCACCCCATTCTTCAAAAGTTTGCTTCAAATTAGCACGCACCATACTGCTATCATCTACCACCAGAATTCTTAAACCTGAAGCAGTTTCATGCCTGGAGCTTAAGTCATCTACCTTAGAAGACATTTCCTTAAAAGGAATCTCAAACCAGAACGAGCTACCTTTGCCACCATGGCTATCTACACCAATCAAACCATGCATAGACTCGACCAATTGCTTACAAATTGCCAAACCCAATCCAGTTCCACCAAACTTCTTGGTGGTAGATGCATCTTCTTGCTGAAATGCTTCAAATATTTTCTTTTGAGCTTCTTCAGTTACCCCTACACCTGTATCAGTAACTTCAAACCGTAATGTTAAGTAGCCGGTATCATTAATAATATTATGCACCTGAAATCCAATCTCACCACGATCAGTAAACTTGACTGCATTGCCACCTAAATTAATTAACAATTGACGAATACGACTAATATCGCCTTTTAGATGAGAAGGCACATCTTTACCAATAATGTAGGCAATATCGAGATCCTTAGAAGAGGCTTGTCCGGTTAGAATTCCGATAATGTCATCTAACAATTCACGTAAATTAAACTGCTCATGTTCAATTACCGTAGTGCCAGATTCCATTCTGGAAAAATTAAGTACGTCATCAATAAGGTTTAATAGCGCATCACTTGAATCTTGCGCAACCGTTACATATTCTTTTTGCTTGGGCCCTAACTCGGTATCTTTAAGAATATCGAGCATACCGATAATCCCGTTTAAAGGCGTACGAAGCTCATGACTTACATTAGCAGCAAACTCACCTTTTGCATGCGCATACTGCAACGCTGCTTGACGTGCTGTTTCAAGGTTATTTTCACGATCTCCCAATGATTTAATCATTGTATTAAATGCATGTTGCATTCGCGTGATATCTTTAGGCCCCCACAAAGCTGAGCGCACAGTCATATCGCCGTCTTCAGCGTCGTGCATAAAGCCCGCTAATTCCTTCAAAGGCTTAATTAACCGATCAGTTATAGAAAATAAAACATAAGCTAAAAGCGCAGATAGCAATAAGGTGATTAGGATTGTGATATTTAAAATTCTTTTCTCAAGTGCGTGCAAACTAGCTTTACTCACATATACGCGCACATACCCTAGTAATTCTTTTTCCTGAACATCATCTATAAACGGTAATTCAGCAATAGAAGGATCTGATCCGCGCGCAAATACAGGCGACACAAAATACCAAGCATCTCCCGACTCATGGACCATTTTAATTTCATTAGGCCAGCTTTCAGCAACATCAGTAAGTGTACTTTTACCATCCTCAATCAAGGCTTTTTTATCAACATCAAATACTGCAACCCCTTCCACATCCTGGAAGTTCTTAATCGATCCGACATTATCCTTAGCGCTTTCTTCACTAAAGTATAACAATGCCAAAACGTTTCTATCCGCAAAATCGCGTGTAATTTGAAAACCCTGAGACTCCACTTTATCTTCAACTTGATTTGAAGTAAGCACTGTAATGAGGTAAGTGGAAATTGCAGCTGTAATAAAAATACCAACCAAAAAAGCAGTAACAAGCTGCTCTTTAAAGCCACTTGTATAAAACTGTTTTATTACTTTAATTGGATTAATCATTATTACTTTATAATTTATTTAGACGGAAACACTGCGTCATAATTTCTCAATTTTTCTTTAGTTACACGCATTCCTAAATGTTCTGCTGTACGTTTATTAAATGCAGTTTTTAAATCTTCAACAGGGATTAAGTGATCAAGTTGGCTACCACCATTTAATTCATCCAATGCCACCGCACCAAGACTCTGCCCTAATTTAAGATTGTCCGGATACATAGCAAACAAAACGCCCTTGCTTACATGCGCAGGACTACTTGAAAACACAGCAACATTTTTATTCCACGATTGCTCAAGTACAAATGACAATAAGGTACGGTTATCTATAGAAGTCGAATCAGGCGGCAACCAAATTGCAGCGTTTCTAATGCTTACATCATTAAAGATTTTGCGATAAATTTTTGCGGATTCAGAAAGACTTGAAGTGGTGTGTGTCACTAACTCGAGCCCATGCTGTAATGCAGCAGATTGCGCTTCGCGTATCAACCATTCAGATTTTTTGGGGTTATAAACAACAATAACTTCCTTAATATTTAATTGTTGCTTTTTTAAGGTTGAAAATAACTTTTCAGGAGATGATGCCAACGAGATACCTGGCCGTTCAACTAATTTTGGCTGAAGAATGCCACTTAATACAATAGGAATATCAGCTGCAAACTCATTCACCGCTCTTTCACCACGACTACCTAATGCGATACATACTTTGATATCGTTCTTTTTGATCCAAAGATCTAATTCTTTTTGGGA
>CAZFEP010000081.1:0-7391 GCA_964517365.1 uncultured Thiotrichales bacterium
CCATTGACGGGTTAAACCGTCCGGGGGTTCGAATCCCTCCCTCTCCGCCAAATACTCAAAAGGCCTTGTGTGTTATCAAGGCCTTTTAAGCGCTTCTGTACAGGACAATATTTGGTTTTATTTCAAAATCATCACAGCCGTGAATACCAAATATTTTATGTGAACTGCATCACATTTTGTTTCTAGATACTGTCATACGGTGCATTGATAATAATAATGATAATGCTTCCAGAGACGTATGAAATACAGAACGATAGAAAATTCAGAAAATGTTCAACTTAGGCGTGAACGACGTTCCGCATTTCAGGTTAACGAATTTCCATTAGAGGATCTAACGGGAAACACGGTTCTAAAAAATCGCAGAGCTACACAGCAAGAAGGGCAAATAGTGGGTTTAGAAGTGACGGAAACCAAAATTTCACAGGCTGAATTCCAAGAATATTTCGATAAACTAGAAAAAGCTAAATAACTGCTTGCTCTAAAGTAACAGTAGTTAAAATAAATTCACTGGAAGTAAATCAACCAGTAAGATTTTTATAAACTTAGAAAAAAATCAATTAAGTGCTGTAAATACAGTATATTCCAGCAAACTAATACTCTTGCGTATTCTACGATAATACATAATATGCGTTAGATTGCTTTTGGGTACTTCTAAAATAAAGTCTGAACAAAGCACCAATCTAAAAAAATATTAGGCTATAAAACATTAAGGTGTTGTTTATTTCTTTATTCAAAAAGATCCATTTCTTGCTCCTAGGGTGAGGTAATGTATTAAGTATCTTAGGTGCGGCCGATACATTCATTACCAAGCAATTTTAATAACTTTCAGTTGGGGGATAGTTTCTTAAGCAACAATGGATTCCTATCAATTTATCCCATTCAAGTAATGATGAATGGCTTATCAATAAAAAAGCACTTAATTAGCTATCAAATAAGAAATTTTGTTGATTTTGTATGAGTTATATATAAATATTGTTTATGACTACTTATTATATTTCCTTATGGCTATCCAGTATCCACTTGTTCACTGATACTCTAATCGTTCAGTTATCATTAATACGATTACCCAAGGACATCTATGAGCGACGCTTCCACGCCTAAGTCTGAAGTCAAAACGACTACATGTTATATGTGTGCTTGTCGTTGCGGCATAAAGGTGACCCTGCGTGAAGGAGAAATTCGTTATATCGAAGGCAATCCTGCTCATCCAGTAAATAAAGGCGTGCTTTGTGCGAAGGGTGCGTCCGGCATTATGAAGCAGTATTCTCCAGCGCGTCTGACTAAACCATTATTGAGAAAGCCCAATACTGAACGTGGCGATGCAGAGTTTGAAGAAATTTCCTGGGAGCGTGCATTCGACATCATGGAAGAGCGTCTTTCCCATATTAGAGAAACCGACCCTAAGAAGTTTGCCTTATTCACGGGTCGAGATCAGATGCAGGCTCTTACCGGATTGTTCGCAAAAAATTTCGGCACGCCTAACTATGCTGCACACGGTGGGTTTTGTTCGGTAAATATGGCGGCAGGAATGATTTACACCATTGGTGGATCGTTCTGGGAGTTTGGCGGGCCTGATCTGGAACGGTCAAAGCTCTTTATTATGATTGGTACTGCCGAAGATCATAGTTCTAACCCGATGAAGGTTGCACTTTCTAAATTTAAACGAAATGGTGGCAGGTTTATTTCCATTAATCCTGTACGAACAGGTTACTCTGCCATTGCAGATGAGTGGGTGCCTATTAAGCCAGGCACGGATGGTGCACTGATGCTGGCCCTGATACATGAAATTATTTCATTAGGTTTATACGACCGTGAGTTTTTAGTGCAATACACAAATTCTGCGCAGCTAGTGAACCTAGATGAAGAAAGCTCGGAATATGGAATGTTTTTACGAACTGAAATTCCGGAAGAAGAGGGTTGTTTCGATCCGCAGAATAAGTTGTGGTGGGATCGTGCAACCAATAGCGCAGTGGTGTCGCACACAGAAGGCGCAGACCCAAGATTGATGGGTGAGTTTGAGCTAAAAGATGGTGTGCATGTAAAGCCAGCTTTTCAATTACTTAAAGAACGTGTCGAAGATTACACACCAGAATGGGCTGAAGGAATCACAGGAATTTCTGCAGAAGATATACGTCGTATTGCCCATGAGATGGGAGTTACTGCACGTGATCAAAAAATTGAACTGCCGATATCATGGACTGATACATGGGGAAAAGAGCATGACACGATTGTAGGCAATCCGGTTTCATTCCACGCCATGCGTGGTTTAGCTGCGCACTCAAATGGTTTTCAAGGTATTCGAGCCTTGTCAATTTTGATGACTATTTTAGGAACAATTGATCGACCAGGAGGGTTTCGTCATAAAGCACCTTTCCCAAGACCTATTCCACCCTGTGCAAAAACACCTAACACACCCCATGCGGTTCGACCCAATACACCATTAGATGGTATGCCATTAGGCTTTCCCGCAGAACCGGATGATTTGTTTGTAGATGATGATGGTAAGCCGGTGCGAATCGACAAAGGTTTTTCATGGGAGCACCCTTTATCTGCACACGGTCTAATGCATAACGTTATAACGAATGCATGGAAAGGTGATCCTTATTCAATCGACACCTTAATGATTTTTATGTCTAACATGGCATGGAATTCAACCATGAACACCCAAGATGTTCGCAAGATGTTGAATGACAAGAATGAGGACGGTGAATATAAAATTCCATTTTTGATTGTTGCAGATGCGTTTAATTCTGAAACGGTTGCGTATGCAGATCTTGTGTTACCCGATACAACCTACTTGGAACGACATGATGTAATGTCGATGTTGGATCGGCCGATCTCAGAATTTGAAGGGCCGGCAGATGCAGTGCGTGTGCCCGTTGTGCCTCCATTAGGAGAATGCAAACCATTTCAAGAAGTGGTTATCGAGCTAGGAAGCCGACTGGGTTTGCCTGTGTTTGTTAATAAAGATGGCAGTAAGAAATTTCGTGATTATCCAGACTTCATCACTAATTATGAAACCGAACCCGGTTCTGGTATTGGTTTCCTGGCGGGTTGGCGCGGTAAGGGTGGTGAGAAGTTTATGCGCGGTGAACCAAACCCTAATCAGTGGGAGATGTATGCAAAGAATAATTGTTTCTACATGCATGATCTGCCTAAGTCTTATCAATACATGCGCAATTGGAATCAAGGTTACTTGAACTGGTCCCAAAAACATCGACTCATGCGTTATGCAGAACCTATTCTTATTCATGTGTATTCCGAAGTATTGCAAAACTTTCGATTAGCCGCACAAGGTAAAACCGATAGTAAGCAACCCCCTGATCATTTGCGTGAACGTGTGGATACGTATTTTGATCCATTGCCGTTTTATTATGAGCCATTAGAAGCACAAGCGGTCGATAAGCATAAGTATCCTTTGAATGCGATTACTCAACGCCCTATGGCGATGTATCATGCATGGGATTCTCAAAACGCATGGTTGCGACAAATACATGCACACAATTATTTATATGTCAGCCCGCAGCTGGGTAAGAAAAACCACTTTGAAGATGGTGACTGGGTTTGGGTAGAATCTGTATGGGGTAAAGTGCGGTGTATGTGTAGGTTCTCTGAGGCGGTTGAACCTAATACGGTCTGGACGTGGAATGCCATCGGTAAAGCTAAAGGTGCATGGAATTTGGCACCAAATGCCAATGAATCAAAAAAAGGTTTCTTGTTGAATCATGTTATCAGTGAAGAATTACCTCCGAATAGCAAAAATGAAATATTCTCAAATTCTGACCCGGTTACCGGGCAAGCCGCCTGGTATGACGTACGTGTTCGTGTGTATAAAGCCGATGATCAAACCACACCGGAAACTTTTCCACAGTTTAATGCAATGCAACCACAGCCTAATGCTCCAAAACGTCGGAACTGGTTGGCGTATGTGGCAGGAAAGTCTAGGAAATAAATGATGGATATGAAGCCAAGTAAAAAGCAGTTAGCGCTGGTGATAGATTTAAATGTTTGTGTCGGTTGTCATGCATGTGTCACCAGTTGTAAGGAATGGAACACATCGGGCATTTCTGGATTTATGTCAGATGATAATCCCTATGGCGATGACCCCACAGGAAATTTCTTTAACCGTGTGCAAACCTTTGAAGTAGGCGAATATCCTAATACCGAAACCGTCCATTTTCCTAAAAGTTGTTTGCATTGTGAAGAGCCCCCTTGTGTGCCCGTGTGCCCTACAGGTGCAAGTTATAAACGTGAAGAAGACGGTATTGTCCTGGTTGATTATGATAAATGCATAGGGTGTAGATATTGTTCATGGGCGTGTCCGTATGGTGCACGTGAAATAGATGAACATCAGAAAGTCATGAAGAAATGTACTTTATGTGTAGATCGTATTTATGATGAAGAGTTACCCAAAGAGGAGCGTAAACCAGCTTGTGTGATGGCGTGTCCTACAAACGCAAGACTTTTTGGAGATGTGCACGATCCGGATTCAAATGTATCTGTTGCCATACGAGAAGAGGGCGGCTATGCCTTGATGCCGGAATGGAACACCAAGCCTGCTAATCATTACTTGCCACGTAGGCGAACGCAGCGTTCAATAAATGACGATGAATTAATACGTGCTGACAATCCTCTAAATAAAGAAGTTGAAGTTTCTAAACCTAACTTTGATGATCCGTCACTGGATGATTCAACAAGTTGGTAAAGTGATCATCATAAAATAATTTTATACAAGAAGCTTACACATAACATTTTTATATAGTACGAATACATTAATACGAATACATAAATATGAATCCAGCATTTTCCGTTATATTTTTAACTACTTTAATAGGTGTAGGCCAAGGACTTTTTGTTGCCATGGTTACGGGGCAGAGTATAAGTGCTTTAGGTTTTTTGCCGGAACAATCTAATCAATTTTATGTGTTGGGTAGTATCATCGTTATGGGTTTCTTGATTGCAGGCTTAATAGCTTCTTTTTTTCATCTGGGTCATCCCGAACGTGCCTGGCGAACTGCGGCCATGTGGCGAACATCTTGGTTATCAAGAGAAGTTATTGTGTTGCCGTTATTGATGGGTGCAGTGATTGTTTATGGCTTTGCTCATCACTTTAATTTTACGTTGAAGGATATGGGTATAGGAAATGGCTTTAATGGAGATCTGGCATTAATAATAGGTGTGTGTGGTGTTGCCGTTACGTTTGCACTTTTTATTTGCACTGGAATGATCTACGCGTGCATTAAGTTTTTGCAAGAATGGTCTCATCCATTGACCGTTATAAATTTCACATTATTTGGCTTGTGTTCTGGCTTTATCTTAGCAACGTTACTTGCTCAATACCGTGCCCCTGATTTTGTAAATCTGTATGGTGGCTGTGCTATCACATTATTATTGTCTGTACTGGTTACGCGTGTATGGTCATTGTATCGCAACGCCAAGCTTCGGCCTAAGTCGACTATGCAATCTGCAATTGGTATTCGACATAATAAGATTCAGCAAAAATCACAAGGGTTCATGGGCGGGTCTGTGAATACACGTGACTTCTTTCACCATGCGGGGCCGGTATTTTTTAAATCGGTTAAATGGATATTTTTATTGTTAGTATTTCCCGTTGCAATATTATTATTGATTAGTGGCATGATGCAGCAATCTATATTTTTACTGGCAATTGCATTTGGATTGCAGTATCTAGGGCTTTTAGCAGAAAGGTGGTTCTTTTTTGCGCAAGCTAACCACCCTCAGAATATGTACTATCAAACGATTTCTTAGTCCGAATATTCCTGAATACGGAGCATTCAAAACGTATTCAGGTGTTTGAATGCTTGGGGAAAGGGAGGAGTTGGTTTTTCGCGTTAGAGAATAGACTAAATACGATTAGAGAATTTCGTGATAAATTTAAGGTTATACTCTTTTGCTTTCAGCTTTTTCAAAAAGTAAATTAAAGATCTCTTCTCTCACATTAGCTTCATCTACTTCGATTTTAGCCACTCTTCGATCAGGTAGCCTGCGACGGTCATTTCTAATGCATACACCATTGCGGGTAATAATAGGAAATTGTGCAGCTTGCAGAGAGGTGCGTCGATCGTTATCGTAGCGTCTTTCAAGCGGATTATTTTCGTGCATCTCAATTACCTGAACCAAAATAATAGTAAAAAAATAATAACAGTCAAAATGTTATTTATCATCGATTAACTAGAATACCCTACCTAAAATAGGCCCAACTAAATTGTGATGAAGTTCGCACTTTTGTCGAAATGCAATATATAGATATAACTAATATCCAATAAATACAACAATTTATGGAGTATTCTTAATACTTAATAACGGGCATTGAGATGATATGTCTGTAACTATCTGAAATATCTAAACAGACAAACACTGTATAAAATATTTAGAATATTCCAATTGTGAATGAATATAGTGACTCCGTTAAAGAGTTATTATCTTTATACGTCGTTAACACTAAATTCTAGAGGCTTATATTTGCAATGTTACGGTTTTTGATAATCCATCTAATTTTTTTACTGATAGCACTTTTGATAGCTTTTGCTTTAATACCACTAGAGCAGTTATACATTAATAATTTGCCCATAGAAGAAGTTAAGAAATATTATTCTGATGCCTTGAGTTTTACATCTGGCAAAGCATGGAAGTTGGTGTTCACCTGGTTTCTTGGGCTGACGTGCGGCAGGATTATGCTAAGAGCTTTGGCGAAAAACTAAATTGAATGCAAATAAGAAAAATATAATAAATATTCTTTTTGTGTGCATGGGGAATATTTGCCGTTCTCCAACGGCACATGGTGTTTTTCAAACCATGGTTGATGTAGAAGGTTTGAATGAATCTATCATAATTGATTCTGCAGGCACCTATGATTTTCATATCGGTAAAAAACCAGATTCAAGGTCAATTACTGCCGCATCTAATCGTGGCTATGATTTGTCTTCTTTAAGAGCACGTCAGGTAGAAAGTTCCGACTTTGAAAAATTCGATATTATTCTTGCTATGGATAATGAAAACTATTCTGATTTACTTGCGCAATGCAACGAAATAGACCCGTCTAGCGAAGTAGACCAGTCTTGCAAAGTAGACAAGTATAAAATTAAATTATTTCTAGAGTTTGCATCAAACACAAAGCTACGTGAAGTTCCTGATCCATATTATAGCGGAACGGATGGATTTGAAACGGTACTTGATCTTATTGAAGATGCTAGCCGAGGTTTATTGAAATATATTAGATCTGCTCACGCACTTAGCTAAATGCGGCCTTGCTAAACCCACTAGTTGCGCGAGCAATACCTTTTTTATTTTGCTGGTTACCTTATGTTGGTCTTATTTAAAACTTATTCTTGGCTAGAAGCTTCGCTACTTGCGGCAGGTGCCTGGGTCTG
>CAZFEP010000081.1:7491-9325 GCA_964517365.1 uncultured Thiotrichales bacterium
GTCTGTGCTTGTTGTGGGGCTTTGGTTTCATTTGCCGGTTTAGTGGAATGGCTCTTGTTATTATTGCGGTTTCGATTATTTGAAGGCTTGCGTTGATTATCATTGCCACGTCTATTATTTGAATGATTGCGTCTTCTGTTATTACCACCAGAGCGATTGTTATTTCTTCTATTATTGCCTCGATGATTGTCATCGCGTGAGCGATTATTATTTCGCTTTTCACCACCAGTGCTTTTAGGCGGCTCTTCCACTTCTTCTTCAGTTGAAAACCAGGACAGTAAATTAGTGAAGAACCCGGCGCTAGGCGTTTCTTTAATGCTTTTTTGAGGTGCTGCAGGTGGCATAGCACTAATACTTTTTACTGCAGGTTGTTCTGCTACAGCAGTATTAGGTTTATGTAAATCTGTTTCGGTTTCTTGTTCAGGAATGAGCTCATAGCTGGGTCGTTGCACTACCTCTTTGCCTTCGTCTCGTGTTCGATCCACACTAAAGTGTGGTGTTTCTAAATTAGGATCAGGGACAATAATCACTTGTACACGATGTCGTGCTTCGATGTCTGCAATGTTAGGACGTTTTTCATTTAACAAGAAACTGGTTACATCAACAGGCAGCATTGCTGTGACAGTGCTGGTTTTATCTTTAAGGGCTTCTTCTTCTATTAAGCGAAGCACACCGAGTGCTAATGATTCGATACTGCGTATGGTTCCATGACCGGTGCAGCGTGGGCAGACTATTTGGCTCGACTCTTCAAGAGAAGGGCGTAGCCGTTGACGTGACATTTCAAGTAAACCAAAACGTGAGATCTTTCCAATTTGCACGCGAGCTCTATCAATTTTTAGCGCATCTCGTAGTCGGTTTTCAACATCACGTTGATGTTTGTTTGCCATCATATCGATGAAATCAATAACAAGAAGTCCACCTAAGTCACGTATACGGCATTGGCGGGCTATTTCATCTGCCGCTTCAAGGTTTGTATTGGTCGCGGTTTCTTCTATGTCACTGCCTTTAGTGGCTCTAGCAGAGTTGATGTCAATGGAGATCATCGCTTCCGTATGATCAATCACAATTGCGCCACCCGAAGGTAAGGTTACTTCACGATCAAATGCAGACTCAATCTGGGTTTCAATCTGATAGCGATTGAATAGAGGAACGGTATCTTCATACAACTTTAGCTTTTGAGCGTTATGCGGCATGACGGTCTCAACGAACTTTTTAGCATCGTTGTAGACGTCAGGATCGTCAATAATGATTTCACTAATGTCTTCACGCAAATGGTCGCGTAGAGCACGAATAATGACATTGCTCTCCTGATAAATTAAGAATGGTTTGTCTTGAGTGTCAACCGCATTGTTAATCGCTTGATGAATCTGTACTAAATAATTTAGATCCCATTGCAGTTCTTCCGATGATCGTCCCACTCCTGCAGTGCGCACAATCGCACCCATGCCTTCGGGTATTTCTACATCTGATAAGGCTTTGCGAAGTTCTTCTCGATCTTCACCTTCGATACGTCGGGATACACCACCTGCGCGTGGGTTATTCGGCATTAGAACCAAATAACGTCCAGCTAAACTCATGAACGTGGTGAGTGCTGCACCTTTGGTGCCGCGTTCTTCGCGTTCTACTTGAACAACAATCTGCTGTCCTTCGTGTATTTGATCTTTAACCGAGAAGCGCTCACCAGAATTTCTAGAATCACTGAAGTATTCTTTAGAAATATCTTTAAAAGGTAAAAAGCCGTGCCTTGCAGATCCAAAGTCTACAAAGGCAGCCTCGAGGCTGGGTTCTACACGGGTGATAACACCCTTATAAATATTAGCTTTCTTCTGGTTTT
>CAZFEP010000082.1:0-9246 GCA_964517365.1 uncultured Thiotrichales bacterium
ATTATGATAAAGTGTTGCATCCACCCATTGAGACCGCCGCCGAAAGCGGACATTTTTAACAAAAAGATTTAATTTGAAAGCATCATCCAAGATGCGTCTCATATGCGCACATCCATGTGCTTACTAATTGGCCGAAAGCGGACATTTTCTATAAAAGAATTTGATTCGAAAGCATCATCCAGGATGCGTTTCATATGCGTACATCCATGTACTTACTAATTGGCCGAAAGCGGACATTTTTTATAAAAGAATTTGATTCGAAAGCATCATCCAAGATGCATCACATATGCGCACATCTTTGTTGCAATACATGTACTTAGGGCATCAAGAAAAAAACCAATAACCTAGAAATATTGCAGCTGTAATGCCTGCAAGATCTGCAAACAATCCGCAGCCTATTGCATGACGTACGCGCTTAATGCCTACGCTGCCAAAATATACTGCCAAAACATAAAAAGTGGTTTCTGTGCTGCCTTGCACAATGGCGGCAACATTGGCGGCAAAAGAATCTACACCATGTGTGTTCATGGTTTCTAACAGCATGGCGCGTGCCCCGCTACCCGAGAAAGGACGCATTAATGCTGTGGGGAGTGCTGCGATAAAGTCTGGATTGAGTCCCACTGCAACCACTACCTTTTCTATAGCGTTTAAAATCCCATCTAACACCAAACTTGCACGTAATACGCCAATGGCTACCAGCATCGCGACTAAGTAAGGAATGATTTTTAGTGCAACATCAAAACCCTGTTTGGCGCCATCGATAAAGGCATCATATACATTTACTTTACGAATAAAGCCCATGACTAAAAATGAAATAATGATCAGCAATAAAAGTACATTACCCAACAAGCTCGAGCGCTCAGCAAGCGATGCTGCATCACTGTTGAGTAGATACATCAGTAAGCACCCAATTAAGGCTGCAAAGCCTAGTAGGTAAAAAAATACCGTTTTGCTGAATATATTAAGTCGCTGAATAAATGCTACGAGTAATAGCCCAGCTAGGGTGGAGGCACAGGTCGCTAATACAATTGGAATAAATACTGCGGTAGGGTCGGTAGAACCTTGTTGGGCGCGAAATAGAAATATAGTAACGGGTAACAATGTAACGGATGAAGTATTGAGAACTAAAAATAGTATTTGCGCATTACTCGCTGTTTCTTTTGTCGGGTTGAGTTCTTGTAAGTCTTGCATGGCTTTAAGGCCAAGTGGTGTTGCGGCATTGTCCAGTCCTAAGATGTTAGCCGCCATATTCATGGTCACCGAGCCTATAGCTGGGTGATCGCTGGGCACTTCTGGCATGAGTTTTTTAAATAACGGTTTGAATGCCTTGGTCAGTAATTCTACAAAACCTGCACGTTCGGCAATGGTGAAGAAGCCCAGCCATAAACAGAGTATGCCCACCAAGCCGAGTGCGATTTCAACACTCAAGCCCGCCATGTCAAAAGTAGCTTGCACGACTTGTGCAAAAATAGCGCTATTGTCTTTAACAAGGGCCTGAAAAATGCAGCTGAGAAAGGCTGCAATAAAAAAGCTGAACCAAATATAGTTAAGCACGAGGCGAGAAAAGAATAGGTTACGCTAAAATTTATTGGCCGATCTTTGCAAAGAAAGGTAGCCACATGATGAGTAAAAAAATAGCTGTGGCTAATTCTAAATAGCCAATATTGCTAAATTTCTGGCGTACACTTGCATCCGACATACGAATTCTGCACATCATAAAATCAAACATAAGCACCATGAATAGCAAGGGTGTGGAAGCAGGTACCACTGCAGTAGGGACAATTCCCCAGCCTTCAAGATCCACACTTGTGCCGGGCTCGGGAGATAAAAATGCAACCAGTAAAGCAGTGGCGATAAGTAGTATACGAAGCGCACCCAGTTCTTTTAAAAAGCTCATTAACGATATTTTTCCATTGTTGATATGTAAATAATAGTTGCAAGCCAGAGATATAGTTAAATATATAACTGGTTTTGTGGACCAAATTTGTCACTTTTAGACCCGCCTCAACACTTTAGCGATTGCTGTAACCTCTTGTAACTAAAGCGCTTTATCTCATCGGGCGAGATAATCCAAATTAAAATATAAAGATATACTTTAGCTCATTAATCTGTGATTTGTACCCATTCATAGGGAACACAGCAGAAAAAGGGATTTTAACACCAAAGTGATTTGGGAAAATTTTTAAACTTATATAAGGATTGTAAAAGATGGAAATGAATAAATTAGTAAAAGGTTTGATCTTAGCGGGTGCAATGGTAGCAGGCGGAAGTGCAATGGCGGCTACTCAAGGTACTTTAGGTGGTACTTCACAAGGTGATATCGATATCGATGTAACCGTAGGTGATCAAATTCAAATAACGGCTTTACAAGATATTACCGGTTCTCATGTACCTGGTAATGACTTCACGGGTAGCAGCGCAGCATGTGTTTACACTAATAACCCAACAGGTAATTATGATGTGACGATGACCAGTTCAAACCCTGGTGCAGGTAACGCTTTCCAGTTAAGTGATGGCGCTACTACGGTTGTATACACCATTTCTTATGATGATGGAAACAGCACAGCAGCAATGCTTTCTGGTCAAGTAAATACTACTTTTGACAATGCAGATACTGCATCTGCCACTTGTGGCGGTACTCCCCAGTCTTCAATTGATATCGTTGTTCCAGCTGCAAACTTAGATGTAGTAGGCGCAGGTACCTATTCAGACGTAGTTACTATTTTAGTTGCACCTAGATAATTTTAGGTTCATTTAGTTTTTACAATACTGAAGTGCCAGTAGATCTTTACTGCTGGCACGTTTTGTAAATACATTAAAATGATAATAACTAAAATAAAATCTCTAGAATTTAAAATCAGAAAAATCTGCTATTTATTAATAGCGGGTTGTTTTGCGTTTTCTTTATTTTCTTTCTCTACTTTACAAGCTGCGTCCCAAGGTTCAGCAGGTGCTACATCAAGTGGTACGGTTGAAGTAGGTATAGCGGTCAACCGAAGTATCATTATTCAAGGTTTACGTGACTTTAATTTTGGGCTTTGGAGAAATGGAGATGGAACATTAATTGATAATGATGATGTTTGTGTCGCTAAAACATCAAATTTTGGCAACTATGGTGTTCGAGCTGCAGGAAATGGTGACGGATTTGATCCTTCTGCATTCACGCTATCGAATGGTTTTGATCAAATAAACTATAATGTTTATTGGAATGATCAAACAGGCACTACAGGCACACAACAACTTACCCCAGGGCTTATTGAGCATGGTCAGGTTGAAACGGCCTTTCACGTGATCATTGCTGCTATTTTTGGTGTATGTACTAACAATGCAAACGTGCAAATTGAAATTCCTGATACGGAGTTAGCCTCTGCGGTGGGTGGTGCGTATTCTGGAACATTGACACTGCTTGTAATTCCCGACTAGTCTTAGTACTTCTTCAATTCATAAATCATTATATGTTCAAGCATATGAAGTGCTTGTTACTCGCACTTTTATTATTGTTTAGTTCTACATCTGTTTATGCCGTTATTCGCATATATGGTTTAGAGGACTTTAACTTAGGTCGGTGGGTGATTGGAGCGGGGTCAATTCGTGCTAATGCAAACATATGTGTAGCAGTGCGCCCACGGGGTCCTTATCAAATTACAGCATATGGCCAAGGCCCATCAAATGCTTTCGTGCTTTCAGATGCAGGTGTCAATCTACCTTTCAGAATTCTATTCAATGATCGGCCACGGTCAAACGGTGCGCAAGAACTTATCCCGGGGCAGGCATTAAGTGGTTTGCGCGGTAGGCGAGGTCAAGGGATTCGCAGGGCGTGTGGTCGACCCACGGCTAACCTGTCTATATTTGTTACTGAATCCGATCTCGAGCAGTTACCTGCAGGTCGTTATCGTGGAAATATTGTAATTGTTGTGGGTCCAGAGTAATCAATAAAGTGTGATACACACAGCATCATGTTAAAGAGGTTTAGGTGTGCAGACTAATTTGTCTACAAAGGCAACGCCTTGGTTTAGTTCCAGTTCAGGTAATTCAATATTACAAATTCCACTACCGCCCTTGGTGAGTTCTAGCGCTTCTTTTCCAGAAATTTCAGCTTGTAACCAGCCATCTTCGTCCGTAACGGCATAGCCAATAGCATTTTTAATTTTCATTCTTGCTGCAGGGGAGCCATCTGCTAATTCAATTCTGGTAATTAAAACGATAATGGGCTCAACTTGATAGGTTAACGTTTCAACATTTCCAGGGTATAACGTAACGGATCTTGGGCCTTCGTCAAAATGTAAAATTTCATCACTTATAGAACGTATAGAAACTCGATAAGTTTTAAATGCAGCTAAAGGTAGGACGGTACGCTTGCCAATCTTTGCGATGCCACGTGGTTGCCCATCCACAAATATCTCAAATGGTTCGTCAGCAGTTGGGCCTTGAAGCTCCAGGATAACACCACTGTCTGTGTTACGTTGTCCACCAAAAGCAAGTTTCCCATTGTTTATTAAGACGTTTGTGTTCTGATTTCCCCGATAGCGCAAAAAACTTCCGCGTTCATCGTCATCAACATGTTCAAATTGAGTATCAATACGACCGAGCGAAGATAAGTTTTCACCACGTATGCCAGCGGTAGAACGGTCAAGTTCTTCTGAAAAGAAGCTGCTGAGCGTGATCTCGCCATAATCACTGTCTTCATAACTTTTGTTCAGGTTTGCGAATACAACAGGGCCTTGGTCTGTCACACCGTCAGATTTTGAAGATAGATATTGAGGTCGAATAGATAAATTCTGTCTAGGTTCTATTCTGGAAATTCGCAAGCCTGCTTGAATGTTGTAGTCGTCTTCTTCAAAAAATGAACTGATATTTGCATCGATGGAATAATAATTTCTATGAAACAGTGGATACCGGTATTCCAAACCATAAGAGGTGCTAGATTCTTCAGCTAATCTATCTCGGTATTGAGTGCGGGCAATAAGGTTGCCTTTACTAAAGGGTATGCTGGCAGAAATATTTCCTTGTGTGAAGTCGCTTGGCAGAATTCGTACATCACTGTCCCCATCACTATCAAATTCAGTTTCATCATCTATGTTTGATTCAATTTGACGAAAATCCATGTTCAAAGATATGTCTTTGAACCTAACTTGACCAGACATCTGAAAGCCTCGTTCACCATCGGTGCCTAGCATGAGAGAATTTTGTAAAATAAAACCAGGCCCGAAGTAAGCGATGCCTCCTTGCAGTAAACTATTATCTTTTGAATGTAAAATTTCTGCAGATGCACCAAAATTATTTTTAATGCGATATGCACTGCCAATACGAATCAGTTCATTGTTGGATATTTCTTGAAAATCTTCTCCTGAATTATTTTTTTCTAATAAGCCTACTTCAAAATAATGTAAGGGTTGATCTAAGGGCGGCAAAATAGAAGACTTAACAAAAAAGTATTGCTCTTCACGTGTGCTCCCAGAGGAGTCGGTAATACGTAATGTTATGGGGTAGGACCCAGAAGGCAGCCTCAATGTATTAAGCTGCTGATTGCCCGTGTCATAAATACCGCCATCAATCAATTTATCTTCTCTAAATACTTCTACTTGGCTGCGTGAATTCAGAAATAAAAATATTTCGGTTGCTTGAGAATAATCTAAATCGGAACGTGTTCGAGTAGAGCCATATATACGAGCGCCCAGTACGTCAAGGTTATTTGTGAACGAGCTGAATTGTGTATCGGAATTATAATATCCTAGTTCTTTAGCAATGCCTGCGTCATCATTTAATATTGATAAATTTTCAATATTAAAATTACGAGTGTCTGAGTAGTCCCATTGTGCCCGCACTCTTGATTGGCCATGTGAAATGATATGGTTTGCGCCTGTAGTGAAAGATGTGCTGCCATCTTCACCACTAAAGCTACTTGAGAATGCATTCACACTCGAGAACTTTTTACCTGTTACGGTTGGTAAGAATTTATTTGAAACAATAGCTTGTGGCTGCAGTTGTAATTTGTTTACAAAAACATACAAATGGAAACGGCTCTCATCAAAGATTACACCTGCAATATTTGGTTCAATAACTCCACATTCTCTTTGTAAATCAGATAAACAAACTGCACCAGCATTGGTATCTAAACTGCCCGAAAGTGCTTGGCTGACAGTTTCTGTGTTAATTAAATATGGGATTAATAAAGCTACTTCTTCAGGGTGCATTAACTCAATGCTGTCGGGGGTGTAGGTAGCTAACGTACTGCCCATTTTTTCATTACCGTAATAAATATCTACTTCAGTGGTTTGCGGTAAAATTAGATCCTCAAACCCTGGAGGAGGCGTATCTTTTACTTTAATCGATGGTTTTTCCTCTGCTAACAGAGATGCAGGAAATAAAATCAAGTGCATGAATAGGCCAACGATGAATAGTTTGCCTACAAAAATGACAGAGCGTTGCAGTGAAGGCTGCATAAGCAATGCGAATGAACTAAGTAAATGAACTAAGCGTGAAAAATTACTTGTACGTTTTTACCGAGTTTTTCGTGCCGATACTCATCTGATAATCGACAGCTTGGTTAAAGGGCAGATTTACCGACCAGCTATTTCCCGGGTATAAACGTTTTCCATTTAACCTTTTGCAGTCTTCAGAGTCGTTTGAAACACCATCCGGACATTGTTTGCCTTCGCGCAATAATACATTTGTGTTGCCATTGTTTTTGAATGACAGTGAGTTCCCACTACGTGTTGCAACTAAGTTAGGTTCAGGTACTGCAGGTTGCATGAGTACAAGTACTTCATAGCCCACTAATATCTTAACGCCAATTTGTTCGGCTTCTAAATCCCCAACGACTGGTTTAAAAGTTACGCGATAGACACGTTCTTTGTCTTCGAGTGGTTTCAATGATACTAAACGCACTAACTTTCTTCCGCCCGGTGGCACTACTAATTTGTTTGGCGTGACCAATAAACCCGACTCACGTGGATCACTAATGGCAATACGTTGTTCATCCTCCGTGCCTGGTTGTTCAACTACCGCAGGAGTGATTTCAATGTATAAGTTCTCTGAGCTTGGATTTTCAACTTCAATATCTTTGCGTAACGGCTTACCTGGCTCAAAGTGGATGATGGCTTCGCTTAGAACCATGTTCGCTGATAGGGGCGATAATGGTATTGCGAATAAAAAACATATCAACACCGATACAAGTGAGTGTGAGATGAATTTCTGAGAGGTTCGATTTTGCAATTGTGTAAACATGGAATTCATGATCCTTAGTGATATTTTACTCATTATTTATATAACGTTTATATACTTAAGGATTAGAGTGTCTAATTGACTGAATTTCCAACAGAAATTGCTAAAACGGCTATTTTCATGGCTGATTGGATTAAAGCTTTTGATGGCGGTTTTATTGCTCTGTGAGCACACCTTTGATCGCGATTTGAGGTTATTTGGTCAATACAGAAGTAACAAAAATGGGTAGTCATAATTATTCATATTTCACGCATTTTCTTGCCATTTTTCATCGCTAGGCTAATCGCAATAACTAGAAAATGAATGGGAATGATAATGATATATGGAATTTTAGCGCTGCTCATTATGCTCGCAATTCTCGTGGGCATTGGCTTCCTGATTTATTGGATAGTCCGAAAAATTAAACAATCAAATACAACTACTATGACTTATTCAGACGATCCGAGCTCAGATAAAATCACAAACAAAAAAGTAAAAAATATCAATGATACTTTAACGATCAGAGCCATCATTGTTGGTGTTATTGCAATCGTGATGTTAATTCCTTTGGTAATGATGCAAGGGGTGGTTGATGAACGTAATGGGTTATATAGTAATGTTTTACATGACATTGCGAATACATGGGGTGGGCAGCAGATATTACAAGGCCCTGTTCTAGTGGTACCATTTATTGAAAAACATATAAATAAAGAAACGATAAAAGACGAAAATGGTAAAGAGAGGATAAAAACTAAAACAAAGTATATGACTAAGTATGCAATACATTTGCCAAAAGAATTAAAAATAGATGTTGATTTAGCTGAGCAACATCGAAAGCGAGGTATCTATAAATCTTTGGTGTATGAAGCAGATCTCAGATTGTCAGGTAGCTTTGATCAATTAGACTTACAAAGTATGTCTGACCATATTCACCGTATTGATTGGGAAAAAGCTTATTTGGTTTTAGGGTTGTCGGATACTCGAGCCATTAATGAGGTTTCTACTTTGAGTTGGAATGGAAATGATGTCGGTTACTCGCCTGGTACAAAAGTAACCGAGTTATTGAGCCATGGTTTTCATGCGAGCTTGAAAGGGTTAAATGCTGAAACAGAACAGCATTTTTTTAACACTAAAATTTCTATTAACGGTAGCCAAGGTTTTCGTTTCGCACCGTTCGGTGAAAATACAACCGTTGATATGACGTCGAGTTGGCCGCATCCAAGTTTTCAAGGTATGACGCTACCTGCAAATTATGAGATCACTGCGGACGGGTTTACTTCAACATGGACGATTCCACATTTAGCGCGTAATTATCCACAATCCTGGGTATATGGAGATGCAAATTATCACCTTGGTGAATTTATAGCAGGTGTTGATTTGTTTGAGCCTGTATTCTTATATTCAAAAGTTACTCGTGCAGTTAAGTATGGAATTTTGTTTGTTGGTTTAACCTTCTTAACTTTCTTGATATTCGAGCTGACAACTAAAACTCGTTTGCACTATGTTCAATATGGGTTAATTGGTGTAGCGTTAACCTTGTTCTATTTGGTTTTACTATCTATTGCTGAGCACACTTCATTCTTAACGGCTTATGTGGTTGCTGCGCTAATTAATATAGGTCTAATTACTATTTATACAGGCACAGCGCTTAAAAATTGGTTGAGAGCGGGCGTAATCTTTGCATTATTATCTGCACTGTACGCAGTGTTATATTCGCTATTACAGTTGGAAGACTATGCGTTATTAATGGGTACGATGCTGTTATTATCAGTACTGATTGTATTGATGTATGTGACCCGAAATCTTCGTGTTAACAGCCCTGATGGTGCATTGATGTAATAGGTATTATAAGTAAAATGATGTAAAAATTGATGTGCTCATGAACTATTAAAGTCTAAGAGTGATCTAATTAAATAACAATTTTAACTTAAACTAGTTTATAGGCTTGACTGTGTACCCAGTTACTTATTCAGTCATATACCCAGGTATAAACTCAGGTGTAAAACCAGTTATAAACCCGTTATAAACTATAAACCAGTTATA
>CAZFEP010000083.1:0-9103 GCA_964517365.1 uncultured Thiotrichales bacterium
TAAACTCAGGTGTAAAACCAGTTATAAACCCGTTATAAACTATAAACCAGTTATAAACATGGAGTAAAAGAATGAAAAAGTTAGCCAGCATAATAAGCGTTTTATGTTTATCTCTTTTTGCGGTGGTAAGTCACGCAGGTGATATTGAGGCAGGAAAAGCAAAGTCGGTAACATGTGCGGCATGCCATGGTGGCGAGGGTATTAGCCCTACAGGTACCTGGCCTAACTTGGCGGGCCAGAAAGAGCAGTATTTGTTAGCACAGCTTAAGGCTTTTAAAGATGGCACAAGAGTGAATGCCCAAATGGCACCTATGGTGGCTGGTTTAAGTGATGATGATATGGCGAACCTTGCTGCATATTACGCATCGCTTGGATGTAAAGAGTAATACACGACACAATAATCTAGAACAGGTCGCTTGGAAGGTCTGATATACCTATTTGACCTTTGATAAGGGTTGATCTTTTATATAGTTGATCTTAGATAAGGGCTGCCATCTCGGGCAGCCCTTTATTATCTGCGGTTTAAATTACCACTTAAATTACTAAATACCGCAAGCCACCTGCAACAATAATAACTATCACACCTAGTAATAAATTAATTCCAATAAATTTACGTACTTGAGCCAGATTCTCGCTCGCAAGCTGGAAGTTTTCTTGCTTCACAGCTTTACATAACCGTCTAAATGGTGCGAAAAATACGTGGAAGAAAACTAATATCATTATAATTCCTAGCCCTTGCATAATGTGAATATGCCACCCCACTCGTGCCATGCCACCATAATGGGCAAAGATCATCCAGTAGCCTGTTGCAAGCAGCGTGATCACACAAACCCATACCCAAAAGAAAAAACTAGATAACGTTCGTTTCCATAATTTTAAACGTTGAGGCATCTCTAATGCTTTGGCAGCGGCCGGCCTAAGTGAAATATAGGCAAAGAACATTCCCCCCACCCAGATCACGGCTGAAAGTAAATGACCTGCAATAGCAGCAGGGAAGTAATACGGCTGTAAGTCCATTATTGTGATCTCTCCTTGGCTCTAAATTAATTTATATTTTATTCAGTTATTTACTTATTATTTACTTGGAACAGGTAGTGAATGCCTGTCTACTGACAAAGTTTACTGTAACTTTGCTGCAAATTACATGCTGATAAGCTAAAGTGCGAGCCTCATTTTTGTCAAATATAGTGAAATCATGTCAACAAATACCACCATGGACTGGATAGCTCCTTCCATATTATCTGCCGACTTTGCGCGTCTGGGTGAAGAGGTCAATGCTGTGCTCGCAGCCGGCGCCGATATTATTCATTTTGATGTGATGGATAACCATTATGTGCCTAACCTTACATTTGGGCCAGTAATTTGTAAGGCACTTCGAGACTATGGTGTGCAAGCACCCATTGATGTGCATTTAATGGTCAAGCCGGTAGATCAGATGATTACCGATTTTGCTGCAGCAGGTGCCAGCTATATAACATTTCATCCAGAAGCCTCAGAGCATATTGATCGTAGTCTGCAATTAATTAAAGATCAGGGTTGTAAAGCGGGATTAGTGTTTAATCCTGCTACTTCATTGGATCGGTTGGAGTATGTGTTAGATAAAGTCGATATGGTACTGCTTATGTCTGTTAACCCCGGCTTTGGTGGTCAAAAATTTATACCTTCTGCATTAAAAAAATTAGCCCAAGCGAGAAAGATGATTGATCAATCTGGTATGCCCATACGTTTAGAAATTGATGGTGGTGTTAAGGTGGATAATATTGCTGAAATTAAGGCTGCTGGAGCTGATACTTTTGTTGCGGGATCTGCAATTTTTAACACTAAGGATTATCAAGGCACGATATCTAAAATGCGTGAACAACTTGCTAAAAAATAGTTAAGTATCGTACGGCTTAGTTTGATAATAGATTAGTCCAGTAATTGATTAGTTTAGTAATAGAGACAAAATACAAGCTAGTTCTCTAGTTATTGTAAATAAAAAATGTGTATCAAAGACATCTACCAATGATGCTTCTAAGAGAAGTTGATTTGCACTCCATAGCATTTGAATAAAATGACATTGAATACTGATGACCATGCTAATGTTTTGGCGCAAACTCGTTGCATAATGTTTGATTTGGATGGCACCTTGGTGGACAGTGCCCCGGATATTGCCATCAGCATGAACAAAATGTTGCAGGAGTTAAATTTTCCTGTTCGAGACCTGACGCAAGTGAGAGATTGGATTGGAAATGGTGCAAGTCGTCTTATTAAGCGAGCATTGACTGGGCAAATGGATGGCGAGCCACCTGCAGAAATATTTAACCAGGCGCAAAAATTATTTTTTGATATATACGATAACCATATCAAAGTGGAGAGTGAGATGTATCCGGGTGCATTGGAAGGTTTGATTGCCCTGCGTGAGCAGTTCTATACCTTGGCATGTGTTACCAATAAACCCAGAAGGTTTACATTGCCACTCCTGGAGGCGTTTGAAATCAACTCTTTTTTTGATTACTTGATTTGTGGTGATGATCTGGCGGTTAGAAAGCCGGATCCACTGGTGCTGCAAACCATTCTCAAAAAAGCCAACCTTAGCTCTTTTCAGGCAGTGATGGTGGGAGATTCTGCTAGTGATATAAATGCTGCGCGATCGGCAAATATGAAGTCATTTTGTGTGAGTTATGGCTATCATCAAGGTCATTTGGAGGGGAAAGGTGTTGATGCTTTAGGTGCAGACTATATAATCGACTCTATCGCGGAGATACCGCAACATCTGCTTTCAACCACATAAGGAATTAGTTTTAATGTTCGTCTCATTGCAGAATGGAATAGCTAAGTATTGTTGTTGGCGTTACTAGATCAACGTTAACGATTTTTGCTCGCTATTCTTTTTTATATTCTGGTTAATTTTATGGAGATGACATGGATTCCAAACAATTTGATTCACTAACCAACCAAGGTTACACCTGTATACCATTGGTACGCGAAGTGTTAGCGGATCTTGATACACCCCTCAGTGCTTACTTAAAACTTGCACATCAGCCGTATACCTATTTGTTTGAATCAGTGCAGGGTGGTGAAAGATGGGGTCGCTATTCCTTTATAGGCTTGTCGTGTGCAGAACATATTAAGGTGTATGGCAATCGTGTATTTCATGAAATTAATAATGAGGTTCATGAGCAAGAAGTGGAAGACCCACTTACCTGGGTGCAAGACTTTCAGCAACAATTTAATGTGCCTGATATTCCAGAATTGCCACGTTTTACCGGCGGCTTGGTGGGATATTTTGGTTATGAAACGATTCAATATATAGAACCGCGACTCAAAGGTGATTCAAAACCGGATGTTTTAAAAACGCCTGATATTTTCCTTATGGTGTCAAAAGAGTTGGTGGTGTTTGATAGCTTAAGCGGAAAAATATTTATCATTGTTCATGTGGATCCCAAGCAAGAGAGTGCCTTGGTGGCGGGTGAACAGCGTTTGGATGAGCTTGCAGTAATGTTGCAACATCCTGTGCCCGATGTTTCAACAAAAACTCCGCAAGTACCTGTTAATTTTGTTTCAGAATTTCCTGAAGATAAATTCAAGCAAGCAGTGGATGAAACACGAGAGTACATACGCGGCGGCGATGTAATGCAGGTGGTATTGTCACAGCGGCAGAGTACTGAATTTACGGCGCCACCGATCAATTTATACAGAAGCCTTCGCAGCTTAAACCCTTCTCCATATATGTATTACATGAATATGGATGACTTTTATATTGTGGGTTCATCTCCTGAAATTTTAGTTCGCCTTGAAGATAATGAAGTTACTGTGAGGCCAATTGCAGGTACGCGGCCACGAGGTAAAGATGATCAACATGATCTCGAGTTAGAAAAGGAATTATTACAAGACCCTAAAGAGCTTGCAGAACACCTTATGCTCATTGATTTGGGTCGAAACGATGTTGGGCGTGTAGCACAAATAGGAACAGTAGAGCTCACAGATAAGATGATTATCGAACGTTATTCTCACGTTATGCATATTGTTTCAAATGTTACCGGACAGTTGGATAAAAACCTCGATGCGATAGATGTATTAAGGGCGACTTTTCCGGCAGGAACGGTAAGTGGTGCACCTAAAATTCGTGCGATGGAAATTATCAATGAATATGAACTAACCAAACGCGGTGTGTATTCTGGTGCAGTAGGCTATATATCATGGGACGGTAATATGGATACTGCCATTGCTATTCGTACTGCTGTTATTAAAGATCAAAAATTATATATTCAAGCAGGTGCAGGAATAGTGTACGACTCGGTTCCTGAAAATGAATGGATAGAAACCAATAATAAAGCAGGTGCGATGACTAAAGCAGCTAAAGCTGCAGCATCTATTATTTGAAGTGTGTGTAATTAACAAATTGAGAGTAACAAGAAGAAGGTAATGAAAGAGTTCTGTTTAAGGCTGGTTGAAAACAAATGGTTCGATCGTATTATTATTGCATTGATCATAGTTAATGCAGCTATTTTAGGTTTAGAAACATCGCCAGACTTGAATGCCAAATATGGAGCTTTATTTGGTTTTCTGAATCACTTAATTCTTGGCGTGTTTATGTTGGAAGCGGTAATCAAAATTACTGCGGTAGCCCCTCAGGTCAGTAGGTATTTCAAAAACGGATGGAATCTATTCGATTTCTCCATCATTGTATTATCGCTTATTCCAGCGACTGGCCAGTTTGCAATGATTGCGCGTCTAGCAAGATTGCTACGTGTATTGCGATTAATTTCAGCGCTACCCGAATTGCGGCTTATCGTGAGTACCCTGTTGCGATCTATACCTGGTATGGCCAATGTAATGTTATTGATGAGTGTAGTGTTCTACATTTATGCGATCATGGGTTTCCATTTATTCCATGAGCATGACCCCGAGCATTGGCGTAATGTTGGCATATCGTTGTTGACCTTGTTTAGAATTGTCACCCTAGAAGATTGGACTGACATTATGTATAAGGGTATGGAGCTAGCTCCAGCGGCATGGATTTATTTTGTAAGTTTTGTTGTGTTTGGCACATTCGTTATTATTAATTTATTTATAGCTATCGTGATTAATAATTTAGATGAAGCCAAGGCAGAAAAACTAAAAGAGTTGAGGCAGCCGGTGGGCCGCGAAGCTATTATAAATGAGTTAAAAGAAGTTGAAGAGAGACTGGGTAGTTTGCAAGAACAGTTGCGGGATGTGTTTGAAGTAGATGATTCAACTAATAAGATGAAAAAAGTATAAAAATGATTTTAATGATCGACAATTATGATTCGTTCACCTACAACTTGGTGCAGTACTTGGGTGAAATTGGCGAAGATGTGAAAGTTGTACGAAATGACCAAATAGGCGTAAATGAAATTAGCGCGCTTCAGCCAGATCATATTGTACTTTCACCCGGTCCATGCACGCCTAATGAAGCAGGTGTCTCGCTTGAAACCATTTCAGAATTAGGCGGAAAAATTCCTATTCTGGGTGTTTGCTTGGGGCATCAAAGTATTGGCCAGGCATATGGAGGTAAGGTTGTGAAAGCTCAAGATGTGATGCATGGCAAAACATCAATGGTGCATCACCATAATAAACATGTCTTTGAGAAATGTGACAACCCATTTACCGCGACACGTTATCACTCTTTAGTAATAGAGAAGCAATCCATTCCAGATTGTTTGGAAATAACCGCATGGACTGAAAATGATGCAGGTGAAATGGATGAAATTATGGGAGTAAGACATAAGGAGTTAGCTGTAGAGGGCGTACAGTTTCATCCTGAGTCTATACTCACAGATTTTGGCCACCATTTGTTAACCAACTTTGTTCGTCAAAACTAATGTTAAGAATTAATTAACTATGGATATTCAACAAGCCATTAATACGATAATTGAAGGTAATCATCTCGATACTGAACAAATGACCACTGTAATGCGTACTGTGATGTCTGGCGAGGCAACCCCTGCACAAGTTGCTGGTTTTTTAGTGGCGTTACGAATGAAGGGAGAAGTTGTTGAAGAGCTAACCGCGGCTGCTTTAGTGATGCGTGAACTTTCAGCAAAGGTTAATGTGCCCACTGATAATTTAGTCGATACCTGTGGAACGGGTGGTGATTCAAAAGGAACGTTCAATGTTTCAACTGCGGTGGCCTTTGTGGCAGCGGCGGCAGGCGTTCGTGTTGCAAAGCATGGTAACCGCTCGGTTTCGAGCAAAAGTGGCAGTGCAGATTTGTTAGAAACTGCAGGTGTAAATCTTCAGTTATCACCAGGCCAAGTGGCGGAGTGCATAAAAGAAACCGGAATTGGTTTTTTGTTTGCGCCTGCACATCATAGCGCGATGAAGCATGCGATTGGGCCACGTAAAGAGCTGGGTGTGCGCACGATGTTTAATTTATTAGGCCCACTTACAAATCCTGCTAATGCACCTCATCAAGTGTTAGGAGTTTTTAGTGAACAATGGGTTGAGCCGTTAGCCAATGTATTAAAGTCATTAGGAAGCAAGCATGTTTTGGTAGTGCATGCAGATGATGGCCTGGATGAAATTAGTATTGCAGGCCATACTCAAGTTGCAGAACTCAAAAACGGTGTGGTGTCTAGATATAGTATCTCCCCGCAACAATTTGGTATTAAGGAAGGAAGCCTTTTGGATATTGTTGCAAAAGATTCTTCGGACAGCCTGCATATTATAAATGAGGTCTTTGATAATAAATCAGGTGCAGCGTTAGATATCGTAAAGCTAAATGCAGGAGCAGCGTTGTATGCCAGTGATAAAACTGCAACCTTGGAAGAAGGTGTGAGTGCAGCCGCGAATGTGCTGGCATCGGGTAATGCCAAGAAAAAATTTCAACAGTACATAGAATTTACAAACCGTTTCAATAAAGATAACTAGAAAATATGTTAAAAAAATATGTCAAATAGTACGCCAGAAATTCTTACCAAAATTATTAATCATAAAAAAAAGGAGCTAGTGGAGCGAAAGCTGCATATGCCACTTGAAAAAATACAAGACATGGCAAAAGATGCTCCAAGCCCACGTGGTTTTGAGCGTGCGTTGCGTGGAGCACAAGCTGCTAAACGTGCGGGTGTAATTGCAGAAATTAAACGTGCTTCCCCTAGTAAAGGCATTCTGCGAGAAAACTTTAACCCTATGGAAATTGCAGCAGGCTACCAAATGAATGGTGCGAGTTGTGTGTCTATTTTAACCGACACTGAATTTTTTAAGGGTTCCTGTGCCATTCTAGAATTAGCAAGAAAAACCTGCTTTCTGCCTATTTTGCGTAAAGATTTCATTATCGATACCTATCAAGTTTATGAAACCCGTGCGGTAGACGCAGATTGTTTATTGCTCATTGCTGCAGCGCTAGACGATGATAAAATGGCTGAGCTATATGCGCTAGGCAAAGAACTGAGATTAGATGTTTTGGTAGAAGTGCATAATGAAGAAGAAATGGATCGAGCCTTAACGCTTGAGCCAACCATGGTTGGTATTAATAATCGCGATTTACATACTTTCGAATTATCCCTGGATACCACTTTTGATCTGTTGGCTAAAGTGCCTGATACTTGTCATGTGGTAACAGAAAGCGGAATTCATACTAAAGATGATATCGCTCTAATGATGGATAAAGGGGTTAACTCCTTTTTGGTTGGAGAAGCCTTTATGGTCGCAGATAATCCTGGCGCCAAATTAAAAGAATTATTTTTTTAATAATTAATTAATATGCAGTTAATAATAAGAACAGGCGGACTGAAAAATGGCTAAACCTATTTTGGAAAATTCACACCCAATTATGCGTTTTATATTATTTATAGAGCGTACAGGTCTTGTGCTCATTACGATTGCGACGGTTATTGCTATTGGTCAAGAACTGTATGTGATCTATGCTCAAGCAAGGGTTGAGCTGCATGATATTTTGTTATTGTTTATTTACTTAGAAATTTTATCGATGGTGGCCTTGTATTTCACCAGCGGTAAACTTCCGGTCCGTTACCCCATCTACATCTCCATGGTGGCCATTACGCGATATATTATTTTGGGTATGAAAGATATGAATGCTCTAGAGATTATTTATCTGGCAGCAGCTATTTTACTACTGACACTTGCAACACTGGTGCTCAGATATGGGTCTTTCAAGATGCCTCATAAGGCGGATGGCGCAGACTAAAATATTTTCAGTACCATTTTCAGCATCAAAGGGTACCAATGAGTATCAAGCAAGTATCTTGATTGAATATCGATAAATGCTGATGCTATAAGCCTGCCATTCTTATGGCTTGAACAAGCTCGTGATCTAATACATCCGCTACCTCATAGTCGAAATCATCAAAGTATATGTCTTGATTATCAGTGTATTCCGCAACGTCGTTGTTGCCCATAATATTGGCTGGAATATAGGTTTGAATATCATCTGGTATTTCCGGTTCTTTATCGATGAAATAAAGAATTGCATCTTCAATTATTTTTCTCATAAGACCTCATATAGTAGTTGGATTACTCGGTTATAAAACATAATTCTAAGCAATTAATATTTAATGCTAATGCTAGTTTGGCATTGTTGCTGCAGTGTTAATGTTTTGTTTAACAGATATTAACTTTGCTAGTATATTTTTTGATTTCAGTTTTTGAATTTAACGCCCTAAGAAATGTCCCGAGAAATGTCCCGAGAAATGCGCCGTGAGGAGTAGAGCTCACAGAGCTTAGTGGGACGTAACACATCGGTCATTACGTCATTTTAATAATCAATTAGAAGAACACTTCAATCTGTTTATTGGGGTTAGTAGTAATAGGGGTCTACAGATTGAATGACCTATAACGCGTATTTTTATATTCTATAGAATCACCTCCTGTTTAGAATTACTCTTTATGTTCATTAAACATAGAGCAATTCTTATGCCAAATAATTTCCCCGATAAAACAAGCTGTTAGATAAATGCATAAGGGTCCTGGCATTAATTTGGTTCAAAAAAGTATTTTTATGCACCATAATTGTTTCCAACTTAATGATGGTTAAAGCTAAAAAGCAGACATCTACAATCATTCTGAATATAATCAGCGTGTGAAATTTAAATAATCAATAGGAGTATGTCATGGCAGGTAAGTTTGAAATATATAAAGA
>CAZFEP010000084.1:0-9066 GCA_964517365.1 uncultured Thiotrichales bacterium
TTTGGAATGCGTTATAGCCATGATTCATATGCACGTAGTCAAGCCACCATGTTTGCGAATGAACTTATTGAAAGAATGCACGCCAATACCGATGGCGTTGCTAATGGTGATTATGCCGATGCAGAAGTCAATGCAGCATTAAATTGCAGCGCTGTCACTAATGACCCCGCGCACCCAACCAATGCTGCACCTGATTGTGCCGGTGCCAGTACCTGTACGGTAACCGAGCTTGCGCAACTTGATTTTTTTAGAACCCGCTGTGGGCAATTCATAAATGGTAGCGGATTGGTCGGTGGTGTTGAAAATTTATTACCTGGAGGAGCCGTTGCAATTGAGTGTGCGGATAGTAGCCCAGGTGTTGCGCCGGCATGTGAAGGAGACGACACACGTACGGTGACCGTTACATGGCAAGATCCAGATGAGAAAGGCAATGTTGGAGCACTGCCTTTGCAAGTGCAGGTTAATTCAAGAATTTTATAAATAATTTTGTAAGCTTTATGAAAATATATTCACAAAAAATTCACCATAAACAACGCGGCTTATCGATCGTCGAGCTGATGATTGCATTGGTGTTGTCTTTAGTGGTGATGCTGGTCACGACAAGTATGTATGTTAGTAATAAACAGACCTACCGCTTTTTAGACTCCTATAGTTTGCTGCAAGAAAATGGACGCTTTGCAGTATATTTTTTACGTGAACATATTTTGCAAGCAGGTTATCCCAGACAATCTAGTGTCAATGCTTTCCCGATTCTACCGGTAAATGATACGGGTACTAATAACAGTGACAGTATTGCAGTGCAATTTAGATCTGCAGTGGATTGCCTTAATGCAGCTTCACCTGTTGTAGCTGGTGTCCCTACTGCTACCAACACTTTCACAATTGGTGTGAATGTGGCTACGGGTAATTCTCAACTATTATGCAATGGGGCACCCTTGGTAGATGGTGTGGAATCTATGCAGGTTTTATATGGTGTAGACACAACTGCAGACGGTGTGGCCAATAGCTATGTTGACTCAGTAGGTGTACAAGCGGGTACTGCAAGCGGTGCGGGTGCTGATTGGGACAATGTAGTATCAGTAAGAGTTGCAGTGTTAGTGCAAGGCCAAGCCAATGTTCTCGATCAAGCGCAAGCGATTACTTATAACCTTTTAAACCGCCCCTACACTGCAGCGAATGATCAAACTCCTCGCCGTGTATTTACTACTACTATTCCATTGCGCAATAAAAATAAGTCGATCATTTGAGGCCTAGATTCGAGGTGAAGAGAGATATGAAAATGAAAAATCTAAATATAAAGCACAGACAACAGGGTGTGGTGTTGGTGATTGGTTTACTTATGTTGTTAGTTATTACCATGGTTGGCGTGACCGCAATGAGTGGTACTACTTCAAATGAACGCATGACCGCAAATCATCAGTTTCAAAGCCTTAGCTTTCAGGCAGCCGAGTCTGCAATTCGTGACAATTTTAATATTCCAGCCGTAGTGCCGGCAGTGACTGCGACTAACTGGTTTTTTGACCCCGCCGCTAACAATTACAACGTGGCTATTAAGAATGGTGCACCTATCTCTGTACAAGCCGATGCCAATATTCAATTTTGCGGTGAAGAGTTGCCCACAGGATCAAGCTTTTGCAACGGCATGGCAGGGCCTTGTGATATGGATCAGGTATTTGATGTAAGAGGTCAAGGCATCGTGAGTGCATTGGGTTCACAGCAGCAACATTTACGCCGAGGTGCCAGACCGATGATTGGTGCCGGCATGCCATTTGACACAGCTTATTGCATGCAAGTGCCATAAGCATAAATAAGTAATTTAACACATTAATTTTTAAAAGTGAGTTGGTCGTTATGAAAACATTAATATGGAAATTAAGTTTAAGTGCATCAATGAGTGCGGTTATATTTATTAGTAGCTTCACGCACGCATTAGCAGAAGATATTGAAATCTATAATCGCACACAGACAGTTCCTAATGTCTTATTTGTAATAGATACTTCCGGTAGTATGAATGAACCAGCAACAGTTAGTGCTAATAACCCAACGCGCTTAGATGTGGTCAAGACAGCATTCTCATCTATGTTAGGTCAAACGTATCCATTGCTTAATGTTGGTTTCATGGATTTCAGGCATTGGAGTGGTGCAGGTGTTGATATGCCAGTTGCAGATGTTACTCAATTAGCACAAAGCGTAGAACCATTAGTGGGAAGTTCCACAGAAACCTATGCTGAATTATTAACACGTAGCGTAAATGCGTTAAACGCTAGTGGTCAAACACCCACAGTTGAGGCGCTATATGAGGCAGCACTTTATTTTCGTGGTGAAGAGCCTTATGAAGGCGATTCAAATGCGCCACATACAGGTTGGGGTGATGCTGCAAATGTCTCTAGATATACAGGTGGTCATTGGAAGTCTGCGGGTTTGCGTACCTATGCGGGTGGCAATTTAGTTAATGTAAATGCGGGGTGGTGCTTAAACGAAGCCGTCAAATTTAGTGGCTCTAACTATAATATTTGTGGTAGTCAGCCTATTAATGCTTCGACCTGTGAAAATTATAATGATCAGCGTTGTGATTCAGCTAGTTATACTTGTTCTGGTGGGCAAACGTCGGAAGGTGCGTGTCCTGGTGGGTGGCAATGCACCGGAAATCTTATTAATGAAGTTCATGAGCGTTGTCGGTTAAGTGACAATCGGTTAGTGGGATCAAGTTATGTGAGCCCTATTCAAACAGCATGTACTGCCAATTACATAGTCATGCTTTCGGATGGTGAACCTACTGAAGATGATAGTACTGCTAAATCAAATATTGAAAGTCTTATTGGTAAATCTAACTGTGACAGTCTGGCTGCAAAAGGCATTGTAAATTCAGGCATTATAGATAAGGGCGAGTGTGGTACCGATCTTGTAGAATTTTTGAATACCGTAGATCAAAGTGATACACAATCAGGTGATCAGTTTATTACTACCCATACTATCGGCTTTCAGCTTGCTGCAGCCTCCGAAGGTAGAAAGTATTTAGAAGAACTTGCCTCTGCGGGTGGAGGTTCATATTTTAATGCATCAGATCCGTCTTCGCTGGTTACCACCTTGCAAAATATCGTTTCATCTATTGTTTCTAAATCCCGCACAATTGCACGCGTAGGAAACACAATAGATCTAAGTACATTAGGTTCCAGTCGTGATGAAGTTTATGTGCCGATGTTTACCGCTGAACCGAATCAGCCACGCTGGCCGGGTAATATGAAGGGCTATACTTTAGACCCTAATGGCGTGTTGGTTGGTTTGGATAATAACCCTGTATTTACAGCTGACGGTGATTTTAGCGCATCATCACGCAGCTACTGGTCATCATCGGCGGATGGAAGCGATGTCACTATGGGTGGTGTTGCTAGCTTATTAAATCCTGCTACGCGTAATGTGCAAACGGATGATGGCGCAGGTTCATTGATTAGTTTAGATGCAGCCAATACAGCATTAACGGGGAACCCTGCATTGTTTGGCTTACCCGCCGGTTCTACATCCACAGCCGCAGTACAAGATTTAATTAACTGGGCACGTGGCGTAGACCTAGATGATGAAGATGGTGATGGAAGTACAACCGACGCGCGTAATTTCGTTGGTGATGCGTTACATACGGATCCTATTGTTGCCAACTACACGGGCCAGATAGAACGAGTCGTATACTTCATGACCAATGAAGGGTATTTACATGCTATTAACGTTACAGGAAATACAAGTACTAGCGGTGGTAATGAATTGTTTTCATTCATGCCGAGTGATTTATTAACAAACTTGCCACCACTTCGTCAAAATGTTGGAGGTAGCCCAAAGATTTATGGTTTGGATGGTCCATTAACCTTATTTCAAGTGGGTGGTGCAACCAACACTACAGGCTCCAAATACTTGTTCTTTGGTATGCGTCGTGGAGGTATGAATTATTATGCGATGGATGTTACCGATCCTACTTCACCTTCATTGATGTGGAGTATCAAGGGAGGTGCCGGAAACTTTCAAGAGCTGGCGCAGTCTTGGTCTGAACCGATTGTGACCAATGTAACTCATAATGGCAGCACAAAACTTGCATTAGTATTTGGTGGTGGCTACGACACTACACAAGATACGGCTGCAACCTACACTGCGGATACTCAAGGTCGTGCGATCTATATTGTGGATGCAGTGACCGGTGCGAAGCTTTGGTCTGCGGGCCCCAGTTCTAGTGCAGAAACTCATGACCTAGATTTGTCATTAACAAATGGTATTGCGGGTGATGTATCGACGATTGATTTTGATAACGACAGCATTACCGATCGATTATATTTTGGTGACACGGGTGGCAACATATGGAGAATAGATCTCCAGGGAGACTTAAATGGTTCGGCCGGGTTTAATGCTGATTTTTCAGGTTATAAGTTAGCGGATTTGGGTGGTACCAATGCAAGTGACAACCGTCGTTTCTTTGCCAGACCGATTGCTGCATTAACCGCACAAGGTAAGCTTGCGGTAGCGGTAGGTTCGGGGCATCGTTCTCAGCCATTAAATACTGCAGTTCAAGATCGGTTCTATGTTTTGTATGATCCTAATACCAATGGTGTACCTACTTCTGCACCAACGGCAATCACAGATAGTGATCTTCAAGATATCACCGGATTTACAAACGGTTTTGATAATACCGGGTCGCTAGTGTCCGGTTGGCGATTTGATCTAGATATTGCGGGTGAAAAAGTATTTAACACTGCGAGTGTTTTGCGAGGTGAGGTATTCTTAAGCACGTACTATCCTCCTACTACACCGTGTAGTAATGATCCTGATGGTTCGCGTTTGTTTGTTTTAGATCTTGAAGGCAATCCAACACGTGATTTAGATAGTACTATTACAGGTATGGAGCCCTACGTGAACACGTTAAACTTCGGTATCGTTTCTGAGTTTACCTTGCACTATAGTGGCTATGACGGAAATGTAAGAGGTATTAATCTACCAAACGTACAAGGTATTTATCAAACCGGTTCTTTGTTTGATCGTTTCTGGATAAATAAACCGAATCCATAATCAAAATATGTAAAGCATAAAAAACGCCGCATTTAAGCGGCGTTTTTTATTGTTTGGAAGTTGTATAACTTTAATCAAAAATTTTAATTGTACTTCTTTGCATAGTCTTCATATGAACCATGAAAGCCCGTATGTTCTTTTCCATTAAATGGGTCCGCATTCTGTTTCTTCATTGGGGTTTGATTACCGTTTCCAAATTTAGCTAGGTAGCCATCCAAATCACCATGGTATGCACCGCTAGTTGAGTTTTGTGCTTGCCCTGTAGATGAACTATCAGATGATCCACCAGATGTTCCACTCGTTTTAGCATGATATTCATCCATGCTCATTGAGCTCGCACCATTGGCTTGATTATTGTTAGCTTGCTTAGAAGCATTATTACTAGCTTGTTTATTTTTAGGTGCTTTGGTTGTGGGTGTAGCACCGCTAAGGTATTCATCGATACCTCCATTAAATCCTTTGTGCTCTGCTGCATTCGCTTCTAGTTCGGCATTACGTTCACTATTTGATTGATCAAGATATTCATCAATATCCATTGATGTTGCACTTGCAGTTTGATCAGCCTGTGAAGAATGACTAGTTGTCGCTTTAGTGCTATTCGCAGCTGTGCTGTGTTTGTTTTCGCTTTGGGAGTGGGAGGGTTTTTTGTCAGCAGTCTTTCCAGCATGTTCATTGTTGGCTTGTTTGTTCTCTGCTGCGTTTCCAGCGTGCTCTTTAGAGCTGCCACCTTCTTCCATCAATCTTCTTCGGTCATCGATATAGAAACCTGCGATGATGGCGAAGATTAAAACGCCAACGATGGGCCAAAGAATTTTTTCAGGTATAGCTGCCATGGTGATAACCTCGTTATGGTATTGACTAGATTTACATGAATCTAGTACTTATTAATTAGTACATATTCTCAGATAAGATGTATGGGTAAATTCTAAATCATATTCATGGCGATTGGGTAGAGATTTGACAATAAGAATAGATTGTTTTCATTACTACAATCTTAAGTAAACAAGATATTCCTAATATATCGCAAATATATTCCAAATTTATTTTGAGAAAGTTGGTATAAGGACACTATGCAACAGATTATACATGTTGATATGGATGCTTTTTATGCTTCGGTCGAGCAAAGGGATTTTCCTCAATACCGTAATAAACCTGTGGTTGTGGGTGGAGATCCGGAAAAACGAGGCGTGGTGGCAACGTGCAGTTATGAAGCGCGCAAGTTTGGCATTCATTCAGCGATGCCATGTGTGCATGCAAAACGTTTGTGTCCTCATGCCATTTTTGTACGACCACGTTTCGACTTATATCGACAAATCTCACAGCAGATACTCGATATCATGTTTAGTTACACTGATCTGGTTGAGCCATTGTCTTTGGATGAAGCCTATCTGGATGTTACGCAAAGCAAGCGTAATTTTGGTTCACCCACGCTTGTAGCTAAAGCCATTAAAAATGAAATTAAAGAAGTGACCCGTCTTAACGCTTCGGCAGGGATTTCGTATAACAAATTTCTAGCTAAAATTGCTTCAGATCTTGATAAGCCGGATGGTTTAACACTTATTACAGAAAAACAAGGCCCAGATTTTGTAAAGCGTTTACCGATTGGAAAATTTCATGGCATTGGTCCCGCTACGGAAGAAAAAATGAAAAATTTGGGTGTCTATAGCGGTGAAGATCTACTCTCATGGGATCTTGAAGAGCTTAAACCGATTTTTGGAAAGGTTAGTCACTATTACTATCATGCAGCGCGTGGTATCGACCATCGTAAAGTCACCAGCCACCGGCAACGCAAATCGATTGGGTCTGAGAAAACCTATAACGAAGATTTAGGAGATGAAGCTGAGATGCTAAATAGGTTAAAAGATCTGGCTGAAGAGGTGTGGCAAGATTTAAAAGCTAAACGTATGGCTGCACGAACCATTACGGTAAAAGTAAAATTTAATAATTTTGTACAGCTAACACGCTCAGTAACCCTACCAAGCAAGATGGCTAAATGCGAAGATATTACAGGTGCATTGCCCGAGTTGCTCAAGAAGGTCGAGGTTGGAGGCAGGCAAGTGCGATTACTGGGGGTTTCAGTGTCAAAATTGACGCAACTGGATGAAGTGGATGAAGAGCAACTCTCTCTTCTGTAAAGGCTTATTGAATGGACTTATTAGTAAATATGCTCAGTAAACAACTGTATGATAAATGTGCATGGTTTCAATTATTTCGATGCGCACGCTATTCCCATATTTAATATAATGTTATTGCGGTAGAGCTGGTCTTCATGGCCCTTAGATAAGAGTTTTTTTATATTGAATGCCAATATTGTAGACCTTGTTGCCTTGTAGTAATGTTAAAATAACAAGCATGCGACACTTATATATGTCACAACATCAAGCTACTTAGCCTGTGCCAGAACTTGACCAACAACTAGATTAACAATACGGCCAATTTTAAAAAGTAGTGGAAAATAGAGTAGTGTTAGGAGATTCAAATAATGCAGACCGATAAAATCAAAGCGCCCGAGGGGCATTCTATTCACCACGTTACTTGCCCGCATGATTGTCCTGATTCATGTTCGATGCTGGTAACCAAAGATGATTCAACAGGTAAAGCGGTACGCGTTCAAGGCGATCCAACACATCCTATTACGCGTGGTTATCTATGTAATAAAGTGAACCACTATCTTGATTTGGTCTATAACGAGAATCGCGTGCTGTATCCACATAAACGTGTTGGACCAAAAGGTCCAGGTGCAAAATTTGAACGCATCAGCTGGGATGAAGCCTTAGATACCATAACTGGCAATTTTAAAGATGTAATCAGTGAATACGGTAGTGCTGCAGTACAACCTTATTCCTATTCCGGAACTATGGGCATGGTCGGGTACTGGACTATGGATTATCGCTTTTGGAACAAGATGGAAGCCGCAGGTTTAGTGCAATCGATTTGTATATATGCAGCCATGTGGGCTGATCTGCATACCTATGGGTTAGCACATTCAAACATGTCTGTTCATGAAGCGGCACAAGAAGCTGACTTGATGATTTTATGGGGCGCTAATTTGGTGAGTACCGGTGTACACGCGATTCCATTTATTCGTGAAGCGAAAGAACGTGGCATGAAATTAATCGTCATTGATCCACGTGTAACGCGCACTACAATGATGGCAGACTGGCATATACAACCAAAGCCAGGTACTGATGCTGCATTAGCATTGGGCATGATGAAAGTGATAGTCGATGCTGGCAAACATGATCTTGAATTTTTAAAAGAACAAACTAATGGCTGGGAAGCGCTGCTAGAAACTAAACTACCCGATTACCCTCTCGATAAAGTTGAACAGATTACCGGAGTACCTGCTGCCGAGGTTGAAAAGCTGGCACTGGAATATGCGTCATCCAAGAAAACTTGTATCCGTGCTAACTATGGATTAAATCGTCATCAGAATGCAGGGCAGATGTGTCGCTCGATTTTAATTCTGCCGTGTATTACTGGCGCATGGCGAGAAGCATGTGGTGGGGTGAGTTTTGGAACGCTAAACGAGATGTGGTTCCGTTGTATGAGTGATAAATTACATCGTCCCGATCTTGGTACACGAAAACGTGCCGTGAATATGGTACAAATTGGGCGTGCCTTGTCTGAGAATATTGGTGCGGATGGCGAACAGTTAGATCCACCTATCAAAAGCATCTTTGTCTATAACTCAGACCCTGCAAACTGTGCACCTAATACAAATGGTGTGCGAGAAGGGTTTATGCGTGATGACTTATTTGTCGCCGTTCATGAAACGTTCTGGACCGACACCTGTAACTATGCCGATGTCGTTATACCGGCTGATACACAGTTAGAGCGTATGGACATGGTTGCGACCTATGGTAATTGGTACTTCACTATGAATAAACCGGTTATCGAACCTTTAGGTGAAAGCGTACGCAACTCGGAATTATTCCGTATGCTAGCGAAGAAGATGGATTATGTTGAAGGCGATGACAATGCCTTTACACAAACAGATGAAGAAATTATTCGTGATGT
>CAZFEP010000085.1:0-8978 GCA_964517365.1 uncultured Thiotrichales bacterium
AAAGTATTAATCTTTAGAGAAAGCCGCGGCTGGGAAGTGAAACATGACTTTTTTGGTCAACAGTTTATTGGTGCCAATCTAACTAAAAAAAATAAATTGGATACACACATTGACAATATATCGGGAGCAACCATGTCCGTTAATGCAGTAACCAATATTTCCAGGATGGCCTTACTACTTCACAAACATATAACAAAAGAAACTTGTTAGCTATTCACATCATTATTTCTTCATGACATGGCAGCAAAACTTCATAAGTGGCATCGAAGAATAGGCCTGATTGCTTCTGCATTTATTATCTTTTTAGTGCTCACCGGAATCGTCTTGCAACATAGCGATGATTTCAACTTACCAAACATTCACCTAAGTAATTCTTGGTTATTGAAGTATTATGGAATTAAACCAAACCCGATCACTACATATCAATTAGGCAATCTTACAATTTCACATGCTGGAGAAACTATTTATTTATCCGGCAAGCCCATTACTAGCCCCCATGAAAATATTTATGGAGCTGTAAAATTAGCGCAGCAAATTATCATTGCTGTGGATACGTCATTACTTGTAACAGATTTAGATGGCAATCTAATAGATGAAATTTCAACTCAAGACGGACTAGTAGAAGCACCGCTTGGGATTGCCATTAGTAATTCCAAACAACTTGTTATACGTGGCGTTAACACATACTGGCATGGAGATAGCCATTTCACGAAGTGGGAAACATTACAAGAACCGCATCCAGAGTGGTCCTCACCAGACATTACGCTACCCACATTAAGACAAGTAATAGAAGCGAAAGATATGAGCAATCAAATTAGTATTGAGCGCTTTATCTTAGATGCTCATAGTGGGCGCGTTTTTGGTAAATACGGTATCTGGGTAATCGATGCTGCAGCTATTTTGCTTCTCATTCTCTCCTTAACAGGAATCTGGCTCTGGGCTTCGAGGCGATAAGTATAAATATTAACCAACTATAAAAGATTATAATTCAGTTGCTTACGAACGTTATTGACAATCATTCGTATTTGCGTTTAAATTAACACTCAATTTCCAACTTAAAAATGATTAAATTGCTATGTATATTTGTATCTGCAACCAAGTAACAGAAGCTCAACTCTTGACTGAAATTGAGCGTGGCGCAAATACAGTACGTAAACTTCGCGAATCAGTTGGCGTTACTAGCCAGTGTGGTAAGTGTGGAACGTGTGTAAAAGCTTGCGTTAAAGAACATAAACAACAAGTTCGATCAGATATGTTAATCAACAATGCGTGTGGTGCTTAACACCTCAAATCTGATATTTTTTTACTTGATCATTTTCAACTCATCACTCTCTATTGACCTGATATTTTCTTTCTTTCAGATAAGCAGCATCTATCAATAAGAATAAATATCTTAATCATTCTCATTCAAGCATAAAAAGATTAGTTATTTAATAACTGTACTCATAATCGCTTTACATAGTGTGGATAAAAAATATTTCTGTCCATTACTTTCTCAAAATAACTTTGACAAAGCACCCTACCCTACATAACCTTAACTAAAATTTAACACATCGTAGGAGAAAGCCATGAAAGGCGATAAACAAGTAATAGGATATTTAAATAAAGTATTAAAAAACGAACTTTCCGCTATTAATCAATATTTTTTGCATGCTCGAATGTATAAAAACTGGGGCTTGGAAAAACTTAATGAACACGAGTATCACGAATCTATTGATGAAATGAAGCATGCCGATATGCTCATAGAAAGAATTTTATTTTTAGAAGGATTACCGAATTTACAAGATATTGGAAAAATCTTTATTGGTGAAAACCCTAAAGAATGCCTGGAATGCGACCTTAAGATGGAACACTTAGCAGTACCTGATCTTAAAGAAGCTATCGCTCATTGTGAAACGGTTGCAGATTACACTTCAAGAGAATTATTTGAAAATATCTTGGAAAGTGAAGAAGAGCATATTGACTGGCTTGAGACACAATTCGAAAGAATTGATCGTGTAGGTATGGAGAACTATCTACAATCTATGATGTAAGGGCTTAGATTATATGCAAGGTCTTAATGAACGGCCGATAAAATAAAAGGTTCAAATTCTTTAAGTGCTTTTTCATACACTTTTCGTTTAAACGCAACCACTTCTTCTAGTGGTTGCCAATAATCTACCCAACGCCAGCTATCAAATTCTGGCTTTGGAGATAGATTTAAACAGATATTACTTTCATCAGTTTGTAGTTTTAATAAAAACCAACGTTGCTTCTGGCCAATACATTTAGGCATACTGTGTTTGCGCACTAAACGTTCTGGTAGTTTATAATGAAGCCAATCTTTCGTATAAGTGATAATTTCTACGTGGTCTTGATCCAGCCCGGTCTCTTCTTTTAGCTCACGATACAGTGCTTGTTCGATGGTTTCATTTGGCTGAACACCCCCTTGAGGAAACTGCCATGCCTCTTGACCGAAGCGCTTACACCAAACAACATGCCTGGATTCATTACATACTATAATGCCAACATTTTTACGAAATCCTGAAGCATCAATTACATGTTCATTTGAATCCATCACTCCCTCCTGCCCTATATTGTTGCATAGGACAACAAATGGAGCAATTCAGACTGCGTCCAGATGGGTGTTTTTAATATATAATACAGATAGTTAGCTTATTTAATTTCCCACCAATAACCACTTAGAATATTAAAAATATGGCATTAGCATTGTTTGATTTGGACGAAACCTTAATTTCTGGCGATAGTGATTATGAGTGGGGAACCCATCTTGTTAACATTGGTAAAGTAGAAGCCGAATACTACACAAACGAGAACGAACGTTTCTATAACGAGTACCTAGCTGGCACACTCGACGTCTATGAGTTTTTAAAGTTTGCATTGCAACCACTGGCCAATCACTCGTTTAGTGAATTATGCGAGTGGCGTGAAGAGTATATTAACCAGCGTATTAAACCGATCATCAAACCCAAAGCGATAGATTTAATCGACAAGCATCGTGATGCAGGTGACTTTTTAGTTATTGTTACCGCAACCAATAGTTTCATTACTGAACCCACCAAAGAAATATTTGGTATGGATGATCTAATTGCAACTGAACCAGAAATGGTTAATGGAGAATTTACTGGCGAAGTGCATGGAACACCTAGCTTTGGCCCTGGCAAAGTTACGCGCTTACAAGAATGGCTAAAAGATTCTAGCCATTCTCTTGAGGGAAGTTATTTTTATTCTGACTCACGCAATGACATTCCATTGCTAGATTTAGTATCCCACCCAATCACTGTTGATGCAGATGAAAAACTGGGTGAATATGCTAGCCAACATGGATGGCAACAGATCAGTTTAAAATGAAGATAGTAAACCTTAAAATGATTGACCAAATTCTTTTTTATACTGCTCTTTAAATTCACTCATAGAATACTTATGGTTCTGAGTGCCGTTATGTGCAACTTTAATTGCACCCATTAACGCAGCAATTCGTCCAGTTACATCCCAGTCTAGTTTATTCATCAATCCAAAAATCAAGCCACCTCTATAAGCATCACCACAACCTGTCGGATCTTGTACAGAAGTCGCTTTGACCGCTGGAATATCTATTGATTTTCCAGACATGTGGATAACTGACCCTTCACCACCACGCGTCACAATTGCAGCCTCAACTTTTTCGGCTATTTGTTGCATCGACAATCCTGTGCGCTCTTGTAACAGTTGTGACTCATAGTCATTTACACAAACATAAGTAGCTTGCTCAATAAACTTCAACAGCTCTTCACCATCAAACATTGGCAAACCTTGACCGGGGTCAAACATAAATGGAATGCCTGCATCCACACATTGTTGCGCGTGTTGCACCATGCCATCTTTACCATCTGGTGATATCAGTGCAAGCGTAATGCCATCTTGCTTAGGAATAACATTTTCATGAGCATTGTTCATTGCTCCCGGGTGAAAAGCAGTAATTTGATTATCATCTAGATCGGTTGTGATAAAAGCTTGTGCGGTATATTCACTATCCAGTTTTGTAATATATTTTTGATCAATCCCACACTCAGTCATCCACTTTGAATAGGGATCAAAATCTTGCCCGACCGTACCCATCGGAGATCCATTACCCCCGAGTAAATTTAGATTGTATGCAATATTTCCTGCACAACCACCAAACTCTCTGCGCATTTGTGGCACCATAAAGCATACATTTAATATATGAACCTTCTCTGGCAAGATATGTTCTTTGAAGCGGTCTGGAAATACCATAATGGTATCGTAAGCAAGAGAACCACAAATTAGCGCAGACATCGTATTAATTCCTTTTTTTATTTAAAAAATATTGGCACAAATTGTGCGAAAACGAAGAGTATCAGATAATGTCGAAACAATTTAGAGTGCTTTACACATGTCAGATATAAAAAATGACCTTGTACGACATTACGCATGGTTACGTCATCATGGTTGCAATGACTCTCACAGTGGCAATGCATCAGTACGTGATGGTGATACTATCTGGGTCACCCCAACTGGTGCCTGTGCGGATACCTTACAATCCAATGAGTTAATTGCATGTACCATGGACGGATCCTGTGGAGATCACGCCTCTTTTGATGCAAAACTGCATATTGAAGTGTACAAACAAAACGCTAAAACGAGTGCGGTATTTCATAGTCATGGACCACACACCATTGCCTTAACCATGAATGGACAAGATTTCACACCAGAAGATTTTGAGGGGAAATTATATTTCCCTACAGTACCTGTTCACTCTATTAACTTCGATGATTATACCGAGAAATCTCCAAATATGGTCGCAAATACTTTGAGCAAGTATCGCATCACGGTGGTTCGTGGGCACGGAGTATATGCGTGCGCAGAATCCATCAACCTTGCTTACAAGTGGACCTGTTCCTTAGAGCATTCTGCAAAAATTGCCTTCTTATATCAGCAAATTAAGGACCATTAGCACCTAAACTTCTACCATCTGAAAATCATCTTTCATCGCCCCACATTCCGGGCACTTCCAATTAAATGGAATATCATCCCAACGCGTACCCGGCTCTAAACCTTCTTCAGGTGCACCTTTAGCTTCATCATAGATCCAGCCACAAATTACACACATAAATGTTTTATACTGCATTAATTATTTTCCTAATAAAATGAAACTATCAATTTATTCAGACCATTAACTTTATGAATAAATTTAATTTACTAACATAAGGATATTAAAACTATTTTTTAACATTATCTTATTAAGCACTACCTATTTAAACCAGATATCCAAATTAATTAATCATATAAAATTAAGTTCATATACAATTATTTATTACAATAAACAAACTTATTACTTTTATTCTAATTAAAAATGACCACTTCAACTTCCACGCCCGTTGTCTTAGCATTCTCTGGCGCTGACCCGACTGGAGGTGCTGGTATCCAAGCGGATATTGAAACCATTGCAAGTCTCGGTTGCCACACTGCACCCATCATAACTTCTGTGACCGCACAAGATACTAACAATGTCGTGGATACCTCACAAATCAATGAACATTTTATTATCCAGCAAGCCCGTGTGGTTCTGGAAGATATGAAGGTTGCAGCGATCAAAATTGGATTAATAGAAAGTGACACCACTGCAATGGCCATTCACACTTTACTTATGGATTATAAGGATATACCTGTAGTACTAGACCCTATCATTATTGCAGGTGGTGGAAAAATATTAGCCAATGAGAATGTAGTAGATGCGATTAACACTTTACTAGTTCCACTCGCAACCATTATCACTCCCAATAGTGATGAAACACGGAGCTTAGCACCTGAAGGTGACACACTTGATGCTTGTGCGATGGCACTTTTAGAACGCGGCACCCATTATGTTTTGATCACAGGCACCCACGAAAAAACCGATGATGTCTGTAATGCCTTGTACGGCAATAACCGAAAATTGAATACTCGTGCCTGGCCACGCCTACCCGATCAATATCATGGTTCGGGCTGTACACTTTCTTCAGCCATCGCAGCCAACATCGCGCGCGGACAAGATGTTGTTTCTGCAACGCACCAAGCTCAAGAATATACCTGGAAATGTTTGCAAGCAGCACGCCAACTTGGCATGGGGCAAAAAATTCCTAACCGTTTTCATTGGCTAAAATAACAACTTCAAAAACCCATACTAAAGCCCGTGCAAAAACGCTCTGAATTACTTTCTGGCTTATATGTAATCGCTGATGTTGAATGCGTAGGCAATACTGAAATTATCAGCAAAACAGAAGACATCTTGAAAGCCGGTGTGAAAATTTTGCAATATCGAGACAAAATAAACACACCAAAAGATCGTTACCATATCGCAGAACAACTCCGCAGACTCACGCATGCCCATGAGTGTATATTAATCATTAATGATGATGCGACGTTAGCCCAATCCATTGATGCTGACGGCGTTCATTTAGGCAAAGATGATGCCTCTATTGAACAAGCAAGAGACGTATTAGGAGAAAGCAAAATTATTGGTGCTTCATGCTATGCACAATTTGAAAATGCATACCCAGCCATTTCTGCATCAGCTGACTACATTGCTTTTGGCAGTTTTTTCCACTCATCCACAAAACCTAATGCGCCCAGAGCAAATACTGACCTCATCATAAAAGCTAAACAACAATTCAATACTCCTATTTGTGCCATTGGAGGCATAACCCCTCAAAATGCAAGTACCATACTGCAAGCAGGAGCCGATATGATCGCGGTGATTAGCAGTATTTTTAGTGCTTCATCTCCCAAGCTGGCTGTGCAAGAATATTTATCATTAACATAAATTTATAGAGACATTATGACCACTTCAGAACAAGCCTTCGAAGAAGCGCAAAAATTCATCCCTGGTGGAGTGAATTCTCCGGTACGTGCATTTAAAGCAGTTGGTGGCTCACCCGTATTTATTAAACGTGCGTCCGGCTCACGAGTTTATGACATCAATGACAAAGAATTCATCGATTATGTTGGCTCTTGGGGGCCTATGATATTAGGTCATGCACACCCCGATGTACTAGGTGCTGTCCAACAAGCTACTGAGCATGGATTAAGTTTTGGAGCTCCCACCGAGATAGAAACCGAAATGGCGAAACTAGTTTGTGAATTAGTCGAGTCTATTGAAATGGTGCGCATGACCAGTTCTGGCACAGAAGCCACGATGAGTGCTATCCGTTTAGCGCGCGGTCACACCGGTCGCAATAAAATTATCAAGTTCGAAGGTTGTTATCATGGTCATGGAGATGCACTGCTTGTGAAAGCTGGTTCAGGCGCACTTACACTCGGTGTACCGAGTTCGCCTGGAGTGCCGGATGAAACGGCTGAAAATACCATAACGCTAACGTACAACAATATTGAAGAAGTTGAAGATATATTTGAAAAAATAGGTGATGAAATTGCATGTGTAATTGTTGAACCCATCGCAGGCAACATGAATTGCATCCCACCCATCGAAGGCTTTCTGCAATGTTTACGAAAAGTATGCTCAGAACATAAATCAATTTTGATTTTTGATGAAGTAATGACCGGCTTTCGTGTTGCTAAAGGTGGCGCACAACAGTTATACAAAGTAGTGCCCGATATCACCACACTTGGAAAAATACTTGGCGGCGGTATGCCAGTTGGTGCGCTGGGTGGAGAGCGAGCCATCATGGAGTCTCTTGCGCCTACCGGACCGGTATATCAAGCAGGCACTTTATCAGGCAACCCCATTGCCATGACGGCAGGCCTAACAACACTAAAATTACTTTCTGAACGTGGCTTTCATGATCAGCTACATAGAAAGACCAAACTTTTAGTTGATGGCATATTAGAAGTTGCAAAAAAGAACAATGTACCCCTTACAGCAAATTATATTGCGGGCATGTTTGGTTTATTTTTCAGTAAAGAAGAAAAAATTACTACGTTTACGCAAGTAACCGCCTGTAACCAGGATCATTTCAATACATTCTTTCATGGCATGTTAAGCCATGGCATATATCTTGCTCCTTCATCCTATGAAGCTGGATTCATCTCAGCTGCGCATACCGAAGAAGATATTGAGAAGACGATAGAGATCGCCAACAAAGTGTTTTCTAATATGTAGTTTTCATTAAAAAATCTCTTGGTAACAATACTGCTTAAAACGAGGCGAACAGATCGCTAGAAATAACAGATCCTTTGAGCCTGTATTCGTTATTTTCTGTTGGCAGTCTGAAGGAATTATTACCACATCGTACATCGCAACTGTTTGAAGCGGCCTATCGCTAACCTCGACTATTCCTTCACCTTCAAGGATAACGTAGCGCTCTATGGTACCTAGCAACTTATGTAATTGTGTAGTAACTCCTGGCTCAACACGGGCCCTTGCAATGGATAACTCAGGATCATCTTCAGAATTAGAAAGTTCGGTAATGTAACAACCTTCATCAATATAAAACTCATTTTCAGAAACATATTTTTTGATACACGACTGCATTATAATTTATATTAATGTATGTGTTTTTTAAGAAACATAATTACAGGCTTTTTAGCTTCTTCATAATCAAGTAATTCATGTGTGTAACTCAACGTTCCTTTTCTATATACAATCGATGCACTGCCATTATCTTGATCCAGAAGATCAGTACACTCACCACGGGTATAAGGATTTTGAAACCAGGGGTCTTTAGATCCTAGAAGCGTTAGCACTGGTTCAGTTTTAGGAGCATTTACCCCATGGTACTCGCTCCAAGTTGCATTGCATGTCCAACCTTCGACCACTCGAGCATTCACCGTTTGATTACTATTTTTTGCAGAAAACGTTGCAGTAGTAATACCGCCTTCGCTAAGGCCTAGTAAAAAAACATTATTTTCATCTACCCAAGATAGTTGTTTAGCTTTTTCGATAGTATTTCCGGCATCATATTGCCTGATTTTAATCGTGTCACGATAGAACCCACCCAGATGACTATAAATATCACATGATTGTGTATATTTTTCACGAG
>CAZFEP010000086.1:0-8959 GCA_964517365.1 uncultured Thiotrichales bacterium
TAACTTTTCTTTTATGCACGTCCTTGTCTACAGGTCCAAGCACCTCATCAATTAAACTTTGTAATGGAGATCCATCCAGATCACCTGGTTCTGGCGCTTTCCAAGGCACGATCACAAGTGCTTTTGGAAGTTCGCGATTACCAATTACATCGATACCTTCAAGTTCAGGCGCATAGCCAGGCGCTTCATTTTCCGCAGCTACGCTATAACTTGTTAGCAAAAGTGCAGCAACTATCAATGTGTTATTTATTGTTTGTCTCATTATCTACACCTTAGGCCCAACTTAACTGCCTTGTTTCTTCAACTGTGACATCCAAGCGATAACCTGCTTGTCTTGCCCGCCTGACAAGGCTAAATATTCTTGATAATGCCCCAATGCACAGTCTATTTTCCTTAGATAAACATCACATAAAATAGCTAAATTCAGATGAGCGTTTTTATAATCCGGATATGTGGTCAATGCTTGCAAATAAAGCTTCTCTGCTACCTCAAAGGCACCTTCTTCACGCTTTATAATTGCAAGTTGATTCAAAGCGTATGGGTTTTTAGGGTTGATCGTTAATGCTTTTTCAAAAGCTGCTTTTGCTTTTTCAACATTACCCAGTTGCTTATGAGCCACACCTATATTTACCCATGGACCCGAAATTCGTTGGTCCATTTCAGCAACACTCTGCATCTCTAAGATAGCTGTGTCATAATTTTTTTCACGCATTTTCTGCAAAGCAAGGTTGTATGCATTAGCGGTTTTTTTACTAATTCTAAAGTCTGGTTGCGCTAAAATTTTGCCAGCTGATGGACTATCTGATTTTTCAGTTTTTACAGTGTTATTATTTGCTGAGGTAGATTTTTTTAAGCTAGGCACATTCGAGCAACTGGCTAATAGCATTACAATTAAAAAAGCCAAGGCATTAACTAACAAAAACTTAATAGATATTTTGAACAAGATCTTCACTCCTTTCGGCTTTAACATATTGAGCAGGTGATAACACTGCTAATTCCGCTAAACTTTTCTTAACCCATTCATCATAAATATCATCACTAATTCGTGAAGCATTTAACTCATGAATTTCTATCGCTTGCTCTTCAAATGGATAAGCTTGTTCTTCTAGAAGAATTTCATATTGATCAAATTCTTCTCCAGAAAGACCCGAAGGACGATCCGACTCCATCATAGAAATTGCAAAATCTTGATATATTTTTGCTGACCAATAAGTAGCTGCGGTAGTAACTTGTTGTACTTTGTAATTACTTGCTGCTTCGTAAGCATCCAATGCGACTTGCATTTGCTTCTTTTTAAGCTTTAAGTTTCTCTCCAACGGATGCAACAAGAAGATTTGAGTAAATGCATCATATTCGGGTTTAGCAAGGTCTAGTGTAGCGGTAGCGGCTAAAAACTTAGTTCGATCACTACGCTCAGAGCCCGCTCTAGCATCCGCTTCGATAATTTTTCTCTGCCAGCTCAACTTATCATCAATATATTTACGCTCGGTATACATATCAACAAGCTTTTGCATAGATTCCATAGCAGGTTCTGTTGGTTTGGGATGTTCTTTTACATAAGCAATTAAGCTCTGCTCAGCGCCATAAAAATCTCCACCTTTTCCATATAGCTCTGCAGCTTGAAGACGTGCTTCACGTTTTAAAGTAGGGTCATTTGAATTTGTACCGATAGCTTCATATTCTTTTGCAGCTTTAATGTGTTGGCCACCTTTATCATATGAAACAGCTAATTTTTGAGTCACATCTTCTTGCAACTCATGATCAGGATAACGGAAGCGAAAATCTTCTAATGTACTCGAAGCGCGACTCCAATCTTCTAATTCTAGCAATGCAGCAGTAGCATCATATTGCGCAGTAGCACGAATCTCTGCATCCGGAACGACTTGACCTACCCTTAAATAATGAGAAACAGCTGCCTCAAGGTCACCTGCATTTTTACTTGCTTCGCCTTGCTTATAAACGGAAGCGGCCAATCGATCTTTAAGTGGGTTTCGTAACTCTTCATTTGCCTCTACCCTATTCAATGCTTCTATATATGCCTTCTCCGAAGAACCGAATTGAGAGGTATCGAACGCTGAATTCGCTTTAACCGTCCATGCCGACAACACCAGTTTTTTGTCTGCATTAGCATGGTCGTTAATAATGATGTCAGAAGCTTTTGTTGCACGTGCATAATCTTTTCGTGCATATAATTCTTCAGCAGTTACCGTCATGACTTTTGCAACTTCTGGATGCTGCGGAAAATTCTCGGTAAATTTGAAACTACTGTCAATTAGTTGATTCTTAATAGCTGCTTGTTGAGTGGCTTGACTTTCGACTTTTAACCATTCGTTATATGCAATAATGGCTGCATAACCAGACTCAGCAGACTTGGGATGATTCTTGTATCCATACGCAGTCTTTTCATATTCTTGAACTGCTTTGGCATATTGCTTTGTTTCATAATGCACTTCAGCAAGATGGAAATTCATTTCTGAAGCTTTCTCGTCCTCTGGGAATGATTCCAGGTATGCTGTATACCAAGTTGCCGCTTCATCGTAATATTCTTTAGGCTTCTTACGTTCTTTTTGTGCAATGGAATGGTAGTGCTTTGCAAGATCAGTAATATTTGTCTTTAAAAACGCAACAATATCGTCTGATTGAGCAACATCATTATGAGCCCAATACTCTGACTTAAGATTGTAATCAACTACAAACTGCTTTTTTGCTCTCAAGACTTCTGAAGGAAACTCTCCCTTTTTGAATGCTTCCATAGCTTTAATCTGGAAGTGTGGTGCTTTAGGGCTAAATTTATGGGTTTCTGCATATTGCTGATAAGTATTAGCTGCATCACTCCAGCGTCTTTTTTCTAGATACTGCTCACCTAATCTTTCATACACAAGAATTTCATAAGGCTGTCTGCCTGAGTCAGCATAGAATTTAGAAAGCTCTTCAGGACCACCAAGATATGCAAAACTTAAACTAATGGCTCGTAATGTATCATCAAGTAATTCTTGATCAGGTTGCGATAGTTGCACGATGTCCTCTTCTTTTACTCCTGCAACTAACAAATTATCCAGAACGATATTGAAAGATGGAATTCCATAATCATAATCTACTTGTTTGAAATGCGACCACCCATGTTTATATAAAGAGTGTATATAGAACCTACCTTCTGGTCCTTTTTCAATTACAGACTCATAAGCATCCTCAGCTTGTGCGTATTGTTTTTCAACAAACAATATTTCTGCACGTCTAAACTGGGTTTCACCAAAATAATTTGACTCTGGATACTCATATACTAATTGATCCAAAGCTTTAAGAGCTTTTTCATGTTGTCCTGTTAATTCGTAGGCTCTAGACAATTGATATAGAACACGATCTCTATTTGGATAAGTAGAATGTTTATCTAAAACATCTTCATAAAGCTTAATTGTCTCGCCATAGGTATCTTTATTCGGCAGCTGAACATTTTCTGCCATTTCATCTTCAGTTTCTTCCATACGCAGATCACCCAACCTGCGTAGCACTTCTGGATGGACATTATCTGGATCTTCATTAACAAGTTTTCTGTACTGACTAATAGCTTTGGTTCGACTACTCTTGACTGGAATATCATCTTTAACATCAGCACGTTTTTTACTGAGACTGCCAATAGTATCGCCGCGACCGCCACCAAAACTACCGCATGCGACGACAACAGATGTGACGAGCACTAATATAAATAATTTATGTGCAAGCTTTACCATAACTTCCACCATTTTTTAGATTTTTCTGACTTGCTATTTTTTGTTTCCGAATCATCATTACCTGAGATATTGGATGATGCAGCAGCATCGTAAGATGATGCCAAAGCATATCGAGCATGCTTTTCATAGCCTGCAAGAATTTTCTCACGTTGCTTAAGCTCTTTAACCGCCACATGCTCAAGATATCGTGATTGTTCTTCAAAAATACGATCAGCAATTGGAATTAATCGCTTTATTTCTTTATGTAATGCCAGAATACGCACTTCAAACGCATCAAATTTTTCTACACTTTCTGTTATTGCATTTTTAATCGATGCACTTTTCTCAGGTGTAATCGATAAGTGCTTTTCAATATCAGATACTTCTTGTTTATGATTCCAACTTCGCTCGATATATGCACTATGTATCTGCCACCTCATAATTCCACGCATTAATGAAATTTTTTCACTCATTTTTGCGATCTTATTATTATTTGGCTCTTGCAACTTTAACAATTCTAGACGTTGCTCTAGCTCATCGATCTCATTTAGCTTTCTTTTTTCTTCTGTTGTGGCTAATTGAATAAATGCATTATCATTTTCAATTTCATTTAACACATATGACAAACTATCTTGTTGTGCTTGCAACTTGCTTAAGTCCAATCCATTGAGTCTTTTCTTCACTAGAGGCAAATATTTTTGGTAACGTGCCTTTCGTGTATCAAGCATGGTCAGATATATCGATATATTTTCATCCCAATGTCTTAAATTTTTTCTCAAAAACAATAAATCACGAAAATTTTTCAATGCCTCATGAAACTCATGCTCAGCTAAAAGCTCGGTAAAATATTTAACTTCGGGTAATTCAGGAAGATCTCTCAGCGTCCAAAACCAGCCCATTTGTGGCCCACCTTTGGTGCGATCTAACAAGGCGTCTACTAGAACACCCCTTTCTATCTCGTGTGCAGCAAATGAAAGTTCTTTTGCTTCCTCTACGTAAATATCAGCAGCATTTTCATAAGCTTGCACTGCCCTGCCATCCAATCCCATCTCTTTATAAGCATGAGCTAATGCTAGAACTCCTTCTTGCACTTCAGAATGGTAAGCACTTCGATTGCGCAGCTCCTGTAATGGTGCTAAAGCTGCATCATGATTATCTGCATTTGTATTGGCCCAACCAATACCAAGCAATGCTAAATTCGAGTAAAGCCCATCTAAGCGAACTTTTTCCAAATATTTAACAGCATCTGCCGGGCGATCATTTTGAATTAAGGTTAAACCAGAAGCCAGGTTTGCACGATCTCTAAGAGTGCGCATTGTTTCGGTCTTAGCTTTAAGCTTGCCAACCTTTTTAAGATGCTCGATGCCTTTATCAATATTGCCATGCTTAGTATGTGCAACGCCTAAGTTATAATTAGCATAATTCTTATAATTTTTGGGTGCTTTCCAGTTATCAAGACTAGCAATAGCAGCAGAATACTTTCCTTGGGCCATATACACTTGCCCGGTTAAAAGCTTTAATTCACTGAACACACTTTCCTGCACTGGACCACTAACATTACTTAAAAAGTCAGCAGATTCATCGATATATCCACGTTGATAGTATATTTTTGCTAAGTAGTAGTACGCGCGATTCTTAATAGCATCTCGTACATTCCCTTCGAGTAATTTATCAAATATTCTCGCTGCCTCTTTATGTAGACCATAAGAAAGGTCAATGCCGCCTAACAATAACTCATCATCCGGCACATGATTGGAAGTTCTGTTAAGTTCACGTGCAGCAAGCAAATGAACAATAGAAGTAAAGTAGTCTTCTTGGTAAAAATGAAATAATACTTCCCCATAGTGCAAATCTTTAATTACATTGGGTTGCTCAATATTTGCATGAGATGTGCCTGCAAGCAACGCAAGCATAAAAGTGCCAAAAGCTAAGATCAGCTTTATCTTATGTAGAAAGACTTTGCATATAATGACTTTATTTATATGCAATAAATTGAACTTAGTTAGAAACATTTATAACTTTATTCCCACTCTTTTACTACAAAATCGGGTTGGTGCTTCGGAGTGCGATCCGTTATTTTTAATTCCAAGTACTTCGCACCTAAACCTTTTGCAATAATACGATTAGCTCCACGCTTAAAATCTCTACCTTTAGGGCCTTTGCCCACAAAGTAAGCCACTAATTCATGTTCGCCAGAGGGCAAGTTTCCAATATAAATTTGATGCACACCTCCACGTAACAACGCATCAGCTTCACGCTCTGTATATAAATAATTAGCAACTATTTTTTCATTTAATGTTACTTGAACAGAATCCAGATCAAAAAAGTCGCCCACATCTACAGAAACATAAACAGCTACTTGAGTACTTGATGGGTATAAAAGCTCTTCCTCTAATATGTATAGATCACGATTCAATTCCAACACTTCTTCTTTTAATATTTGAATATCTTCATCAAGACCTTGAAAATCTTGGTCTTCACTTGCATTCAGATCATCAATACCAGCACTCACACTACATACATAAGTAAGTAAAAATATAGTTATAAATAGAATAATTTTTTTAAACATCAGTTTTCTCCACAAACTCAACCTTGCTAGAAATATTTAAAACCATGCAGACAAATAGAATTGAATAGTAGTTGCATCAAATGTATAACCACTACCTAAACTACCGACATCTGCAACAGACTCAATTCCGGAATAATCGTCATAATCAAATTCAAGATATTCAACAGCCAAATTTAAAGAAACGGTTCTAAAATATTCATAATCTTTAAATAGGTCGTACCGAACACGTCCACCGACAGAAAAACTATCAAATGAACTTAATTCTTTATCTCTAGCCATAAATCTCAATCTAGAGCTGAAGTTATCACTAAAAAAGTCAGCTTCATCTTGCGTGTAATAACGGCCATAAACGTCAACAACCCATTGATTTCCAATGTATTGTGAGTAATTAAGATCAACCGTTGATGATCTAATATCCCAAGTGTCCCTATAAAACCGATAACCGAGAGAAGTAGAGGCTCGATGCTGCCAATACTTAATGCCCTTTACTGAATAAGCCTGCCCGGTACGCGTATCTGGATATTCTTCAGACCCACTGCCTTGTGACACACCATTTACAAAAACAAACCTATAAGGGTTATTCAAAAACCCTTCTTCAACTGTGGCCTCATAATCTAAAGCCATTACAAATGTCTTGGTAATGACTTGAGATATTCCAGCTCTAAATGAATAACGATCTAAATCTTCTTCAAAACTTGGCAAATCACTTCTCTCTATATCATCCGATCCAAACGAAGCTCCAATATTTACTTTTGTCATTGCACCAAACGCTTCATGGGAAACATCAAAACTAACCATATTAGATTCATAGTCATCTTCGTCGCTAAAGGTATAGGAAAGATCCATTAGCGTATTGTCATACAAATACGTTCCCCCTAAAGTATATTCATCGCGTTCTTCTGTATATTCACTGGCACCCGCAAGCACATCGGGAGATGCAGCACTAATACTGTCGTGGTGATAACCACCGTATACTGAATACTTACCCTTGAAGTTCTTCCTCACCAGCATGGTAGCCCCATCAACTTCTACACCATCACCATCATAATAGTGATAACCAATATCTGCTCTTTCTTCAGGTAACACTTCTGCAAATACATTTTGATAGCAGAATGCCAATAGAAATATAATCAGTAGATATAATTTGTACGTTAATTTTTTCATTATTTAAATCTAGTTACAGCCACAACCGCCACCATGTGCGTATCCAGCGCCTCGGGCCCCTTCACGTGTATTAAAAACATGTTGTCTATATTTATTTGAAAGTGGATCTTTATTAAAGCTCATAATCGGATCTGCCAGGTACTCACGTTCATAAGGAGCCACCCATGGTTCAACATCAGGTAAACTTGGCAAACTAAAAGAAGAGCATGCACCCAACGTGATCAATAGGGTTAAGCAGATCAGTGTAGGAAATATATTTTTAAGTTTTTGAAACATGTCTTATTCCTTTCTTAACGCTTGAATCTGTTTGTGATAGCGTTCTATATAACCTTTTTTGAAACCATGATTAACGTGTCGCACCTTACCGGAACGATCTATAATGATAGTGGTTGGCATCGCTTTAATATCAAAGCTTCTGCTCACCTCTTTTTCAGTATCAAATAAGACAGGAAAGTTAACGTCTAATTTTTTTGCTAAAAATTTTGCTTTAGATTCATCTTCATCCAAATTGATTCCTAGTAGCTCAAAGTCATAGGGATCCAATGATTCATGCAGCTTGTTTAAATAAGGTATTTCTTCAGTGCATGGCCCACACCATGTAGCCCAAAAATTCAGCATTACTACACGACCTTTAAGCTCACTTAAGCGAATATTTTTGCCTGCAGCACTCTTTAGTACAAAATCAGGCGCATTATCTGCTTTGATTTTTGCATAGCTTATTGCACTAATTAAACAAGTGACTAAAAACATAGTTACCGTTATGGTTAATAGTTTTTTATTCATAGATTTTCATTCCATTGATTCCCGAACAGTGCCAATCAGCATATGGATTAAAAGAACACACCAACATTGCCAGTTATTTCAAAATTATTAGTGAATTCGTTATCACCCAATAAATCTGTTTCATAAACAATATCCCGGACATCAAGTCGTAAAGACAACCAATCTGTTGGTAATACTTTCATTCCAAACCCAATGTTATAGGCAAACTCATCTTCATCATTAAATTCAACGTTGCCCACCCCAAACATCAGATAAAATGTACTGGTCATGGCAAAATTCTCACCAAGAAATATTTCTCCGGGAAATATGTTGTAACCAATAGACACATTGTAATAATTGATATCCTCATTCTGTAAAATATTAAATGTAGTTAAGTTCTCTAATGTTTCATCAGACACTTCGGAAGCACCTACAGATCCTTCAATAAAGAAGTCCTCAGTTACGTGGTACGCAGCTCTAATTCCATAGCTTGGTTCTGTTCCAAAATCTTCTACGTCTAACACACCGTAATAAACCGTCAATTCAAAATTCTCGGTATCAATTCGAGGAACCACAACATCTCTTCTATAAATATCCGGCTCAATCACTTGCTCTTGCGAAGACTCCGGTTCCGGCGCATCATCTTCTGCATATACGGGTTGCAAACTGAAAATAATCAATAATATAAGTAATAATTTAACCTTCATGCTATGTCCTATAAGTTAAGCATCAAAAAAAGAATGAAACCCCTGCACTG
>CAZFEP010000087.1:0-8823 GCA_964517365.1 uncultured Thiotrichales bacterium
CGTGATAACCGCAGTGCAATTGATTTATTACGAGGTAGTTTTCCAGGTGGGTCCATAACAGGCGCCCCAAAAGTACGTTCTATGCAAATCATTGAAGAATTAGAGCCTCATAGACGTGGCATTTACTGTGGATCCATCGGATATATAAGCAATGACGGCAATATGGATACCAATATTGCTATACGCACTATCTTGCATAAAAACCAAAAAATGTATTTCTATGCAGGGGGCGGAATAGTGTATGACTCTGATGCTGAGGCAGAGTATCAAGAAACTTTTGATAAAGCGGCAGCAATGATGAAAGTGCTTGATCAAGGTAATCGGTATGCCGGAAAGCAGTGATTCAAATGCTGATGCTTGGGCTGTTAAGGTAGGCGGAAGTCTATTTGATAGTAAATATCTTATGGACTGCTTAGCGTCTATTAATAAGAATAAAAATAAGAAAATTATAATTATACCAGGGGGAGGACCATTTGCTGACCAAGTACGGTTAGCAGATGATAAATTTTGCTTAGAGCCTCACCACTCCCACAATATGGCTGTCCTGGCCATGCAGCAATTTGGCTACGTTCTAGCTTCTATGAGCTCTGAATTTGTATTAGCAAATACAACCGAAAAAATAAATCAAGCATGGAACTTATCAAAAGTAGTTATATGGGAACCTTATTTGATGGTTAGTGACCAATGTACTCTAGATAGAGCATGGGATGTTACATCTGATAGTCTAGCGGCCTGGTTAGCCAGTGAGCTTGGTATGAGAAATTTATTATTAATTAAATCTTCTGAGAAAGTCCTGGAAACCACAGATTTAACAGAGCTTGCAAGGGTTGGGTGTGTCGACATAGGGTTGCAAGATTTAGTTGATCGTTATCAAATTAATGCATTTGTTTTACATAAATCTAAGTCAGATAGTTTGTCTGAGTTGCTTAATTCAGACTAATGGTCTCTGATAATTAAAAAGAAAAATATATGTTAAAAAATACAATTAATGCGCTTACAAGTATTGCTATACATAAACCTATTATTGTTTTAGTTGTTATGTTTTCTATAGTAATGGTTTGTAGTCTATATATACCCAGGTTAAATATTGATGCGTCACCAGACTCATTAATGTTGGAGAGCGACCCTGATTTAAAATATTATCGTGAAGTGCATAGTCATTATGGTACTGATGAATATGTCATTATTGGTTTTAAGCCAAAAATGGACATGTTAAATAAAGATACTATTCAGTATATTGAGAATCTATCAAATAAGTTCAAGAAAATTAATAGTATTACTGGAGTAACCTCTCTTAGTAACGTGCCGCTTTTATTGCAATTAATAGAAGACGAAAAAACAGGCCAAACAAACTTCTCTAATCTATTGGCTCCAGGTGTTGATCTTGATAAAGCTAAACAAGAATTCACTTCTAGTCCGATTTATGTAGACAACTTAATTAGTAAAGATTTGTCCACAACAGCTATAAAAGTTGATATTAAAAAGAACAAAAAGCTTATTGATTTAATTGAACAAAAATATGTTTTGTTGAAGGAGCAAGCTTTAGATCCTAAAAATGCAAGCACATTAACTGAACTGGAAAGCCTTCGAAATACTATTGTCTTAGAACGGCAAGTCATTAATCAGCGTTATAAAGAAGTATTGGATTCCGTTAGATCAATTCTTGCGAGTGAAGTAGAGATGGGGGAGTTTTATTTAGCGGGTGCACCACTAATTGGTAATGATATGAAAGAGTATGTTGTAAAAGACATACGTACTTTTGGAATAGGCATTATAGCTATTATGATAGTTGTACTGTTTATATTTTTTAGAAGACCTGCATGGATCTTTTTAGCGTTAATCTGTGCAGTGCTGAATGTTCTGTTTGTTGCTGGTTTGGCTGCATTGTTAGAGTTTCAATTAACTATCATCTCATCTAATTTTGTGGCTTTGTTGATTATCTTTTCGGTTACGTTGTCTATACACGTCATTATTCGTTATCAGGAAATCCAAGCGATGCATTCTGATGACAGTGTTGACGATGAGTTAAAAATTACTTTGTCGCAAATTGTTACTCCTTGTTCGTATATGGTCTTAACTTCTGCTATTGCATTCTTGTCTTTGGTGGTAAGTGATATCAATCCAGTGATTACATTTGGTTACATAATGATTCTTGGTTTGTTTTGTGCATTTCTACTAACATTTACGGTATTGCCAGCGCTAATCAAGCTCATTAAGCCAACATCAAGGCCACATGAAAAAGATAAATCTGCAGACTTCTTAGAAAATGTATTAGAGGTAATTGTTAAACATAAAAAATTGACTTTAACGATATTGGCCGGAATGTTTGCATTAAATATATTTGGCATTAGCCAAATAACAGTTGAGAATCGTTTTATTGATTATTTTAAGAAATCTACCGATATTTACCAAGGTCTTGAATTAGTGGATCAAGAATTAGGTGGCACTGTACCATTAGAAGTGATGTTAGAAGCAGGTGTTAATCTAGAAGAAGAAAGTGAAACAGATGATGAGGATGAAGAGTTTGATGACTATTTGTCTGATCTAGAAAATACCCAAGATGATTTTACGGCTAAAAGTTATTGGTATAATCGTAGTGGCATCAAGAAAATCAATAAAATTCATAGTTACTTAGAGGAGCTTCCACAAATAGGAAAAGTCCTTTCTTTGTCTAGCACTGAAGAAGTATTTAGAACGATCAATAAAGGTGAACCGTTAGAAGATTTTCATTTATCATTAGTGTACTCAAAGGTCCCTGAAAATATAAAAGACGTATTAATTTCTCCCTATGTGTCAACGGATGGTGGTCAAGCACGCATATTGGCAAGAATTAAGGACTCAGATCATACCTTGATACGTAACGATCTATTGCAGAAAATCAAAACAGACTTGAATGCAGAATTCATCAAAAATGGTGAGACAGTACGATTGACTGGAATAAGTGTTTTATACAACAACGTACTGCAAAGTTTATTTAAATCTCAAATTTTAACTTTAGGTACAGTATTCATAGCAATTTTGCTAATGCTGATCATATTATTCAGAAGCATTAAGTTAGCCATAATCGGAACACTTCCCAATATATTTACTGCGCTCTTTATCTTGGGGTGCATGGGTGTGTTCGGCATACCGTTAGATATTATGACCATTACCATTGCTGCGATAACTATTGGCATCGGTGTTGATTACGCAATTCATTATATTCATCGTTATAAAAAGGAATATGCAGACAGTGGTGATAATTACCAGGCAATACATAAGTCTCAGACCACGGTTGGTAAAGCACTTTACTTTACATCTATCACTATCACTTTAGGGTTTGTGGTATTGATACTTTCCAATTTTGTTCCATCCATATATTTTGGTTTGCTTACTAGTGTTGCTATGTTGGTTTCGCTGTTTGCGACCTTTAGTATAATTCCGCTTTTACTCTCTGTAATGAAGCCGCTAAAAACATAACCTTGTCTTGTTTGAATGGTGTCAGCTGTATTAATGATTCATTTTCACATCAGAATGGTTTTAACATCTAAAGCATAAAATGAATTAATAAGAGCTATCAGTTTATCTAGTTATTGATTTAAATTATATTTAAAAGCAGTAATTAACGCTGTTTAGTACTGTCTGGGATTAAGTATTTTTGTAATATTAATCAATGTAATTCTCTAGATAATCTGAATTAACAAATATATATCTTGTAAAATAACATATTGATTTAGATAATATATGTACAATCGTACAATACAATAAAAACGATACTTTCAATATCATTTGAGGAGTGCAAACTTCTCTTGTAATGTTTTATGTATCTCAGATTTTTAATGTATTGTATTTTGAAGTTTCTAAGGCTGGGCAGAAACGCTATATCTAGTTGACATTTAAATTCTTAAATATTCATTATTTAAGCCTCGCCAAAATTATAAAAATTATATTGTTTGGGTTGGTTTGAGGTTTGCTTGCATGAATAATCAAAGTGAAATAAGCATTTATTCATGCATGGAAGTGTATGGAATTGCAAAAAAGTTGATCGATGCCATACGAAATGAAATCGAGTTTGAGTTGGATAAGCACAAGATTACTTTCAAGCAATGGCAAGTCCTTCATGTTATTGGTACTCATAAAATAAATACCCCCACTAGTATTGCATTGCATTTATCTGCAGATAAACCATCCATTACAAGAATTACAGATCATTTAGTTGCAAAATTATTCTTGAGTAGAAACAGAGGAGTTGATGACAGACGAACCATACAGTTAAAGCTAACTGAAGAAGGTATCCTTGTGATGGAGCTTGGGCATTCAGCTTTACAGGAAGTCCCAGTTAAATTTAAATCCAGGTTAACTCATTCAGAAGCTAAGAAATTATCCAAATTTGAAAATAATTACCTCAATAATAGTTATGAGTAATCATGAATCTGCAAAAAGATCTACAAAAAAGTTAATATTTTATAATGAGAAAGATAAAAAACTGCTAATCATAAATGGCGAGGTCATGCACGATCAATTAGAAGCGGTCATATATTTAAAGCCACATATGATTTTATATGGTGTCGTTAAAATGATCTGTGTGAGTGAAAATAATTCAAAGATGGAATACGAGGTATTAGGGATTGACAAGATGAAAGCAAATAAAATGAGTACAGATTCAACAATACCTTATAAAATCTATCTCTCACCCATTGCTCATTAATATCTTTAATGTCTAGCTATTTTAATATGGCTAATTAAAAGATATCTGCTTGTATATCCATGTAACGATTACTGCCACTAATTCTTTGTAGATGGCTGCCGTCAACATTAATTTTCCATAAGCTAAAATTTTTATCTTCTTTAAAACGTAAGCGATGAAAATATAATGTACTCGAGTCTCGACTCCACCTTGGCAGAGTATTGATATGACCGTCGTTGAGTAATTCTCTTGTAGTACCACTTTCAGCATCAGTGATTCGTAATGCCCATTTTCCAACCAGCCAATAGAGTGGTAGAACTTCGGTTTCGTACGCAACCCATTTCCCGTTAGGGGACCAATATGGATCATGATCACGTAATTCGTCATGTGTGAGGCGTTTTTCATTGCTGCCATCAATATTGGATGTGAATATTTCTAAATATTCTAGTTTGGTGCCACTGTAATCATCAGGGAATGCACTAAAAACTAATTTTGAGCCATCGGGCGACCAAGAAGGGTCGAGGTATAAGCTTTCACGTTTCGAAACTTTAGTCGGATTTTTGCCTTCTTCATCAGTGATGTATAGGTGCCAACGTTCTTTATTCTCTGCGGCAGCCATTACAATTTTTTTGCCATCTGGAGACCAATCTGCCACACCTTGTGTGGCCCAATTATTCGCACCTTGTGGTATGAGCTCTTTCAAGCTTTGATCCTTTAAATTCAGTTGCCATAATGAAAATTGATCATATGCATTTTCTTTGGAACCTTTGGGTGCACGATAAAATAATACTTTAGAGCGATCCGGGGATACCCGCGGCCAATGGCTCTCATAATTGTTGTCCGTGGTGAGTTGTATTGCATTTTCACCATTTAGATCAGATAACCAAATTTCAAGATTACCAGTTCGATTAGATGAAAAAATTAATTTCGAGTGTGTTGCAGTTGTTTTAATGACTTCTTTTGCTTTTTTAATATTTTTTTCTTTTGCAGCTTTGCTGGTTTTAGCTGTTTTAGGTTTGACTTCACGCATTTCTTCAATAGTGGGGCGTTCTTTTGTATGAACCTTCTTTCGTGTAGCGTCTTTTTTTATAGGAGTTAACCCGCAGGCAGTAACAAAAAATATGATTAATAAAAAGAGTGAGATTATTAATGTTAAGTTAATTTTAAAGTTCATTTTTATAGTTTATTACAATGGTTAAGATGTAGTTAAAAGTTTATTAATCAAATACTATCATGATGTGATTGATGGCATAAATGAGCATTCTCACCTGTTTCGATTTGTACAGTGGGATGTATTATTTTAAATCTGTCTTGTAATTCTTTACTGAGACGATGTAAAAACTGGTCGTCAACAGTGCTCGAGTCACGAACAAGGTGTGTGGTGAGTGCGACTTGAGTTGTGCTCATCGCCCAAATATGCAGATCATGAATCTCAGTAACACCATCTTGTTGCAAAATAAACTCTTTTACTTCATCTATATCGATACCTTTAGGTACTCCATCCATTGCTAAATTAAATGAATCACGAAATACGCTCCAGGTGCTAATAATTATAACCACTACTATTAACAAACTAATAGCAGGATCTATCCAGAGTAAACTGGTAAACATGATGGCAATACCTGCAAGTACAACCCCTAATGAAACCCCTGCATCAGCAGCCATATGAATAAATGCAGCTTTAATGTTTAAGTCGTCTTTCTGGCTACTCAGGAATAGTAATGCAGTGGCAGTATTGATGAAGACACCAATCGCTGCGACGATAATGATGGTGGTGGAATTGACTTCAGTAGGGCTTGAGAATCGACCTAAGGCTTCCCAGGCGACGATGCTCATTGTCATCAATAAGATTAGACTGCTAATAAATGCAGCTAAAATGGTGCCTCTACGCAATCCATAAGTTTTGGTATTGGTGGGTTTGCGTTGTGCTAGAAAGGTTGCGCCCCAGGATAGTAGGAGTGCCAATACATCGCCAAGATTATGGCCAGCATCTGCTATGAGCGCTAAAGAGTTAGATAAATACCCAAAGGTGGCTTCTACGATAACAAATATAACGTTTAGAGCCGTGCCAAAACCAAATGCTAGATTATAATTTTTAGGAGTAGGGTGCTGATGTGTGTGTTCCATGCTTACATTGTATATAAACTTGAGTGCTTACTTCACCTGTCGCTTGAGTAAAATATAAAAACAATATGTCGCTAGGGACGCAAATAAGTGTTTAATAGCGTGACCACTTATTAATTGATCAGCGAGTTCAAAAATTTGCTTGTCAAAGTATTCAGCCAGTTTTGAAAGAGTGTAAAAAACATATGCATAAAGGATATATTTTCTTTGTAATTGCCCCGGTTTGTAAATAAAAATGATTATCAATAACAATGCCATTGAAACAAACTGAACCCAAGCATAAAAACGGAGGTCATCGAACACATGCCAATATGCAACGGATATGGCACCTATTAAGCACATAGGAATGAGCAACCACTTTTCTAGCTTATGGTTTATAAAATCGGTTAATACAATTACAAATAAAGCCATAAAACCAATGGCCATGGGTAGTCTATCCCAAGTTAAGGTTTCGTTGACAGGGTTTAAGTGATAATAAGAAGAACCGATGCCGACAAAAAAGATAGATGTAAAAAATATTAACCAACTTGATGAAGAAGTTATGCCCCAATTCTTAAAGATATAGTGAAAGCCTAACAGTCCAACCAACAAAAAAGGTAAATTAGAAGCTACATCGAGAAAGTTGTTGATGCCATATAGTCCACGCTTATCAGCAAAATTATGATAATCAAGGTCTTGAGGGATGGGTGCGATAAAAAATAAACTCACAAACGAGACAATTATTAGAATAACAATGAGAGAGTCTCGCCCACTCATGGGTTCATTATTAACGGATGGCATTTTAACCTTTAAAGGCAGCCGGTGAGGCTAAGTAGTCGAGTTCTTCAGAAGTGCTCATTCTATTTAGAATTTCATTTCTATGTGGGAAACGTCCGTATGTTTTTATGATGCTTTGGTGATGTTTGGCAAATCTCAAATTATTGGCCAGTCTTGCTTTTTCAAATAAGCGGACGGATTCATTTTGATCCTCAAGATTTTCACTATGCATGAGTGGTAAGTATAAAAAGGGTTGCTGAACAAGGCTTAACTGTAAGTCAAATTTATGATGAATTGCGTGACGAGTCACGGCAATGGCATTGGTTTCTGTTGAAAAACTTTTTGCGGTTCCACGAAACATATTCAAGGGAAATTGATCCAGGATGATGGTTAACGCTAAACAGCCTAGATCTGTTTCTTGCCAGTTAAATAGTTCTCCATTTGAAGCTTGCTTCCAAGTGTCTTGATAATTTATGCGAATGAGATCATCAAATTCTGGTGTAGCGTTAAACCAACGCTTTTTCGAAGACTCCTCAAACCAAAACGCTAAAATATCTTTATAGGTTGCAGAAGACAATGTATCAAAAATGTTTTTCTAAGAAAGCGGTTACCGCTTGCCAATAGGCCTCATTGTCTGAAAAAGAAGACCATAATGCTCTTGAGCCATGATTGCCTTTCGAGTCAGGTATAAATGAGGTTTTTTGATTGGATTTGATCGAATTATAAATGGCTATCCAATTCTTTTTTTCATTTCGAGCGGAGGTAATAAAAACTGGTATATTAATATCAGTTGAAGATGATTGTATCCAGGTTTTAGCTTTGCCTTGTTTGCTAAAGTATTCTCCCGGAGCGAAGGATAGTACACCATCCACCAAGTCTGGGTGCGTGCCAGAGACATGTAGCACGAGTGCGGCAGAGTACGAGCTACCCCAAGCAATAATTTTACTTTCAGGAAATTGATTATTGAGGTGTTCTAATGAAGATAAAATATCAGGTAACGCATCTATGTATCGAGTTTTTTTGTTTATCTCTTTTGCATGCTTAGCCGTCAGGTTATCTATATCATTAATACTGTCACCAGAGCGCAGATCAAACGCAATGCAATTGAAACCAAGTTGATTGAGTTTGGGTGCAATCTCTAGATACTCTCCACGGCTCCAACCGGCTTGATGATAGAGGGCGATTATGGGTGTTGTTGGATCTTTGTTTACAATATAGGTATCTGCAGTGATTAATACTTCATCTTTAGAATCAATTTGGATGGTATCCGCAAGCAC
>CAZFEP010000088.1:0-5445 GCA_964517365.1 uncultured Thiotrichales bacterium
GGGGTGTTTGTATGCGTTTTTATAGTGGTAAGGTCGTTACGCTTCTTTTCGTCGTATTTTCTGTATGTGTATTTTCTCTATGGATGAACAGTTCATTTGCGGATGATGAAAAATGTATAGCTGAATACCAAAGCTGTGTGAAAACCAATTTTGATAAACATTGGAAGCATTGGGATGACCGAGAATCGGGGCACATTGTTCTTCAGTACGATGCGTTTGATTCAAAACACATTGATAATCAATTTGACATTTTCGCTTGTGATGAGGTGACCCTTGCCTGTAATGCAGGTCGTGCACCTGATTTTAAAAAGTTTTTAGAACGAAGAGCGACCTTTCCTGATGCAGATTGGTTAGCGTCCAAGCCTGAAAGTGAAGCAATCGATGTAGCAAAACTGGAACAGGCGCTTAAAACAGCAGGAGGCATTACCAACTTTAGAAGTATTTTAGTTGCGAAAAATGGCAAGCTGATTACTGAACAATATTTCAAAAGAAAGGATGACCCCAGACCGCAACATGTTCAATCGATTACAAAATCTATCACTTCGTTATTAATCGGTATTGCAATTGATCAAGGTGTGATTGAATCTGAAAAAGAGGTCATCAAACCTTATTTCCCTGAGTATTTTTCGAAACCTCATGATAAGAGAAAAGAAAAGATCACCATTGAGGGGCTCTTGACGATGAGTTCTCGTCTTAATTTTGCAGATAGCCCCTATTACAGTGAGTACGAAAATACTGCGAGTTGGCATGACCCCGGTTCTTGGCGTGCTTATTGGGCAGCTGATAATTTTCTTGATCGGGCATTGAATACGAATTTTGTGGAAACTGATGACGAGATAGCAGGTATATACAATACTCCTGCATGTAATCTGCTCACCACAGTATTAAAACGTTCGACCAATATGAATTCAAAAGAATTTGCCGATAAGTATTTGTTTGGTCCCTTGGGGATCAAAAACTACGTTTGGCATCACGATTCAGATTATAACTATGTGGGTGGGCATATGATTTTTATTCGTCCACGTGATTTAGCCAGAATAGGGCAGATGATTCTGGATGGTGGTATTTACCAAGGCCGACAAATTGTTTCAGAACAATGGCTAGCAAAATCATTTCAGCCCACAGTCTCTAAATTCACTACTACGGATGATGGTAAAACTTCATTTGATTATGGTTACCTGTGGTGGCTAGGTGAACACCAAGGTTATGACTATCAATTTGGATGGGGATTTGGCGGGCAGTTTTTATTCCTTATTCCAGATGCTAATACATTAGTGGTCACCACAGCCTATCCTGATCCAACGGGGCATACACATTGGCTAAGGTCGCAAAAAATTATTAAAGAGGTGATGCACACGGTGATTGAGGCGTTGCCAGAAAACACTAAATGAATAAACGTTTTAAAAAAACATTTGTATTGAGTCGAGGTTAGTTGAATTTAATTAATTTCTGCGTTTTGAATTAAAACCCAAGGTCTGATTACAACGGTCCACACTTCAGCGTTTTCTTTTTCCCATTTTATAGCCTGTTGATCAAAGTTTCTTTTAAGCAATCCATCGTCCATCCATTGTTTAATTTGATCGGCATTGTCTATAGAAAGGGTATATCCCACTTCAACCAAGTCTAAAGTATTGTCTACTAAGATGAGTACGCCTTGTGCATAAAACCGTTCAAGTTCTTTCCAAGGGGCTTTTGCTGTTTCACCAACAATCTTAGCTTTTTCTCGTTGGATGAATTCTTCTAGTTGGTTGTTGGGTTTATTTTCTGGTTGGCTTTTAGATTGATCTTTGTCTTGATCATTTGAGTCTTGCATAGAAAATTAATAAGCCTGTTGATTTTTTAATAATTCATTGATGTCATATTCGGTTGGTTGTTGTAGGTTAGGCTTTGAAGAAAATTGTTTAGCTTCTTTAGAGGTTGGAAATTGTTGCACCAATAAAAGTTTATATTGGTTGGCTTGCTGTGGCTTCCCATCTGCATCTAATATTTGTGCACCTAGCAAAAGTGTCTTGGGGGTGGGTTGTGCAATTTTTTCGTATTCCTGTAATAACTTATAAGCATTTTCATAGCTATAGTTACCATATTGAATTTTAGCAAGCTGATACCATGGTACCGGTGATTTTGGGTTAATTTTTAATGCCTTGCTGAAATAGTTTGTAGCTTTTACTTTGTCAGGAATGCCTAGCACGCATAAGCCTGCATTCGTATAGGCCACATCCGGTTGAGCGTTTTTTTTATTATTCGCGGCGGCTAGATAAATTTTTTCAGCTTCTAGAGGCTTATCATGTTTGCATAGAAAGCTTGCATAATTCGTTTGTGCGGCAGAATGATCCGGTTCATACGATAGAGCACGCTTAAAATAACGTTCAGCTTGCTCCGTTTGATTGTTTTTATTATAAATAAGACCAGCAACAGTATAGGCATCTGCAGATTCGGGGTTTACTTGCAGTGCTTTCTTTACCGAGGCGAGTGCTGCATCGAGCCTACCGGCATTCATATATTGCACCGCCTGGATTACATAACCTTCATTTTGGACGGATGTTTGTTTAGGGGGTGTGCTCGAGCATGCTGTGAGTAATAACATCAATACTATGAAGCAGAGAACCGGTTTAGGAAAAATCTGTGCTTTATCTGTACACTTATCTGTACACTGGGCGAGTTGAATCATCGTATATTTTGTAAAAGTATATTTAATAATCTTGAAGTTGAGCCATAAAGAAAACTAGATGGAATATAAACGGCCCGAATCGGTGCTTGTCCTAGTATACACGCAAGCTAGTGATGTCTTAATGATGCGTCGTAAGTACCCAAATGACTTTTGGCAGTCGGTTACGGGCAGTTTGGAGTGGGATGAGAACCCTCAGCAAGCCGCTATTCGAGAGCTACAAGAAGAAACCGGTATTACGCGCTATGAACTGCATAATTGCGAGTTTTCACAAAATTTCGAGATCTATTCTATTTGGCGCGATCGGTATGCGCCCGGGGTGACTGAAAATCAGGAGCATGTATTTAGTCTGGAAGTGCCTGAGCAAATCAAGATTAAGCTTGATCCTAGGGAGCATGAGGAGTTTACCTGGCTGTCTAAAAAAGAAGCATGTGAATTAGCTTTCTCGCACACCAATCAAGAAGCTATTGAGCGTTGGGTGCCTTGAGGAAAGGGTCTCATGCCTATTTATGGCCTATGGCTATAATATCTATACACTTAAAGTAATTTGTAAGAAAATGCGAGAAGTTGTTGTTTGCACACATGGTATTTGGATGAATGCTTGGGTGATGAAGCCTATTTCTCGTTACTTGGCGGCACACGGACATGAGTGCGTTGAGTACTCCTATCAAAGTGTGCGACGCAGCCCTAAAGAAAATGCGCAAAGATTAGCCAATTTCGTACAACAACTGGATGCAGATATCGTTCATTTTGTTGCTCACAGCTATGGTGGTCTTATATTACTGCATTATTTTCAAATGTTTGATACTGCCAAGCCAGGCAGGGTGGTTATGCTGGGTTCTCCGCTCACAGGGAGTGGTGTAGCAAAACATATATCTAAAAATAATTTGTTAAAAAATAATATCTTAGGCGCAAGTTCTAAGTCTTTACTTGGAAGTGCACCAAGCTGGAAAGGAACCCATCCACTTGCTGTGATTGCGGGTACAAAAGGCTATGGGGTGGGACAATTGCTTGGTGCGCGTTTGGATAAACCCAATGATGGCACCGTAGCTGTTTCTGAAACCAAGGTGAGTAATTGTACCGTGCATATGCAAGTACCATTCAGTCACACGGGCTTACTGTTGTCTAAAGAGGTAGCCGCAGTGGTGGATGAATTCATTCGCACGGGTGATTGCAACTAACGGATCACTCTGCTGCAAACAGGCTAGAATTAATCTTCAGCTAAGCTCCTAAATGACTCATTAGTAAGCCATATCGTTAAGCTAATATTCCTATCGCGATAAAAAGTATTGATCTACAAGATTGACCGGTAGATTGACTGCTTAATGTAGATGAAAGTGGTAAAATAGGGCCGGCTATTTGGTAGGTTATTGCTAAGTTTCAGCTGAGTCTAAAATTGACTTAAATGGAGAATCCTAAATTGCCAATTTAGCTAATGTAATGTGAGACGAAAACTAGAGGAGTTTCAATGGCGGGTCATAGTAAATGGGCCAATATTCAGCATCGCAAAAAAGCACAAGATGCCAAGCGCGGTAAATTATTCACCCGATTCATTCGTGAGATCACAGTAGCCGCTCGTATGGGGGGTTCAGACCTGGATGCGAATCCACGTCTACGTCTTGCGGTAGACAAAGGTTTGTCCGCCAATATGAATAAGGACACGGTTGAACGTGCAATTAAACGTGGTGCCGGTGAACAAGATGGCGATGATTATGAAGAAATTCGTTACGAAGGTTACGGGCCTGGCGGTAGTGCAATACTAGTAGATTGTATGACGGATAATCGTAACCGCACGGTTGCAGAAGTGCGTCATGCTTTTACAAAATTTCATGGCAACATGGGTACATCGGGTTCAGTGGCATACATGTTCGAAAATATGGGTGTGATTCAGTTTGGGCCAGGAACAGATGAAGATGCTGTAATGGAAGCGGCACTGGATTCAGGTGCTGAAGATGTGGTCACTTCTGACGACGGCAGTATAGAGGTATTAACCTCACCAGAAGAATTTATCAAAGTTAAAGAAGCGGTCGTTGCAGCAGGCTTAGATCCGGTCGAAGCCGAAGTAACGATGCGTGCAGAAAACAGAACTGCGTTATCAGACAAACAAGGCGAGAGTATGCTTAAGCTTTTAGATGTTCTGGATGAGCTCGATGATGTTCAAAATGTTTACTCAAATGCAGATATTCCCGATTCGGTTTACGAGGCAGTCGCGTAAAGCGTTATTAATATAGTCTTGTTGTCTATAGAACTAACCTAGAAAATGAATAACAGCATTTAATGCAATACAACGTGCCTGAAAAACCAGAAAACATGGTTCGTATCTTGGGGATTGATCCAGGATTGCAAATTACCGGTTTTGGTATTATTGAAAGTGATGGTAGAAGTAGTCGTTATATTCACAGCGCTAACATTCGTGCCAAGAACACTAAAGATGGTGATGTATCGATACCACAACGCCTAGGTATCATTTTTAGCAAACTCTCGGAAGCTATAGAACAATTTCAACCTGATGAAATTGCCGTTGAAGAGGTGTTTATTAACAAAAATGCATCCTCTTCTTTAAAACTGGGTCATGCACGCGGTGCAGCTATTTGTGCAGCGGTACATCAGCGTGTGCCGGTGAGTGAATACAGTGCACGTTCAGTTAAACAAGCCGTGGTAGGAAACGGGGCAGCCAATAAAGATCAAATTCAACACATGGTGTTACGTCTGCTTGGTTTGCGTGGAGAGTTGCAAGCAGATGAAGCAGATGCATTAGCCGTGTGCCTCTGTCATGCGCA
>CAZFEP010000088.1:5545-7362 GCA_964517365.1 uncultured Thiotrichales bacterium
TATTCTTCAAGGTTAATCCATGATAGGACGCTTGCAAGGAGAGCTTATTCAAAAGCAAGCACCCCATCTACTGCTCGATGTTAATGGTGTTGGTTACGAGTTAGAAGCGCCGATGTCTACGTTTTATGAGTTGCCCGAGTGCGGCGAATCAGTTTTATTGCATACTCATTTAATGATTCGTGATGATGCGCATACACTTTACGCATTTAAGCATATTCGTGATCGAAGTTTATTTCGTAATTTATTAAAAGTGAATGGTGTTGGTGCAAAGATGGCACTCGCTATTCTTTCAGGGATGGATTCAAATGCTTTTGCACAATGTATACACCATGGTGACGTGGATTCATTAGTGAGAATTCCGGGTGTAGGAAAGAAAACGGCGGAACGTTTGATTTTGGATATGCGTGATCGTTTGGATAAAGAAGTTACCTTGCAGGTTGCTGATAATGCTAAAAATGGAAATGCTGCTAACGGCTATGCACAAGACCCTGTAGCCGATGCAGTTTCAGCTTTGGTGTCTTTGGGGTATAAGCCAAATGAAGCCAGTCGGATGGTTGGTAATGTGAATACTCAAGATCAAGATAGTGAAGATATAATTCGTATCGCATTAAAATCTAGTATGTCCTGAAATAGCTAAAGTAAATTAACAAGCCTGATACCAAAAAATAACAAGCAAAAGTAAAAATAAGAGTAAGACGTAGAATATATCGTAATGACAGATACCAATGTTCAATTAGAAGAGTCACGAATCGTAGATACTCGTGTCGAAAAAGAGGAAGTAGTAGCAGAAAATGCTATTCGACCTAATCAGCTAAGTGAATATATTGGTCAGTCAAAAGTGCGTGAACAGATGGAGATCTTTATCTCTGCGGCTAAACAACGCCAAGAAGCTTTAGATCATGTATTAATATTTGGTCCTCCTGGTCTGGGTAAAACTACACTTTCACACATTGTTGCAAATGAAATGCAAGTTAGCTTACGTCATACATCTGGGCCAGTATTAGAGCGTCCGGGTGATTTAGCTGCAATTCTTACAAATTTAGAACCTCATGATGTGCTGTTTGTGGATGAGATTCACCGTTTAAGTCCGGTGGTTGAAGAGGTCTTATACCCAGCAATGGAGGATTTTCAATTAGATATTGTTATCGGCGAAGGTCCTGCAGCGCGCTCGATTAAATTAGATTTACCCCCCTTTACATTGGTGGGGGCAACCACACGTGCGGGGTTGTTAACCTCACCATTGCGAGATCGTTTTGGAATTGTGCAGCGTCTCGAATTTTATAATACAGAAGAGCTCTCTACCATTGTTAAACGTTCTGCAAATATATTAAAAGTTGAGCTGAATGATGAGGGTGCAACACAAATTGCAAAACGTTCAAGAGGAACTCCTAGAATTGCAAATCGTTTACTGCGACGTGTACGTGACTATGCTCAAGTTAAAGCGGATGGTGTGGTGACTAGTAAAATAGCAGATGCTGCATTGGATATGTTGAGTGTTGATGAACACGGCTTTGATAATATGGATCGGCGATTATTACTTGCAGTGATTGAAAAATTTGAAGGAGGCCCGGTCGGGGTGGATAGCTTGGCAGCAGCTATTGGAGAAGAGCGCGGTACCATTGAGGATGTAATAGAGCCGTTCTTAATTCTTAAAGGTTTTATGATGCGAACGCCTCGAGGCCGGGTGGCCACGGGTCATGCATATCGACATTTTGGCATTAAAATACCCCAGCATAATTTAGGATCTCCAGATGCAGATCCCAGTGAAGATATGTTTTCTGAAACTACTCAGTAACTGAATTAATAAAGTTTAATTA
>CAZFEP010000088.1:7462-8542 GCA_964517365.1 uncultured Thiotrichales bacterium
ACCTATATACAATCAATGAAGTCCTTTGCATGGCCAATACGTGTTTATTATGAAGATACCGATGCGGGTGGTGTGGTCTATTACGCTAATTATATGAAGTATATGGAACGTGCTCGAACGGAATGGTTACGAGCGTTGAATATAGATCAAGATGAGTTAATAAAACAACGGAACGTATTGTTTGCAGTGCGGTCAGTAAATATAGAATATAAGAAGCCTGCAAGATTGGATAATGCTTTAACGGTGACCGTGGTGCCACATAGACTTAAACCAGCGAGTATTTCATTCAAGCAAGACATCATTCAACAAGTTGATGAAACCAGTGTATGTACGAGTAGTGAAGTGAACATTGTTTGTTTAAATGCTAAAGACTTCTCACCTAACCCGATTCCTAAAGACGTATACAAAATAATTCAAGCAGGGGAACCAACATAATGACAACAGATACCAGTATTTTAGGCTTAATATTGGAAGCCAGCCTGGTAGTGCAATTAGTGATGCTTTCTTTGCTTATTGCATCCGTGATCTCGTGGACCATGATCGTAAGTAAGTGGAAAATAATTCGAGATGCACGTAATACAGCAGATAAATTCGAAGACCGGTTTTGGTCTGGTACGGATCTAGCTTCACTTTATGACAAAATCAGAGTGAAAAAAGATCCTACTGATATGGAGGCTATTTTTCTGTCCGGTTTTAAAGAATATGTTCGTCTGCATCAGCAGAAGCGGGTTTCGCCCGATGCGATCACAGACACGGCACTACGTTCAATGAAAGTGGCGATGGCGCGTGAAATCGAAACACTGGAACACTATCTATCGTTCTTGGCTACCGTAGGTTCTACGGCTCCATATATAGGTTTGTTTGGCACTGTTTGGGGAATTATGAATTCATTTCGTGCGTTGGGGGATGTGCAACAAGCCACGTTATCAGCTGTGGCCCCCGGTATTGCAGAAGCCTTAATCGCAACCGCGATGGGATTATTTGCCGCTATACCGGCAGTAATTGCATATAACCGTTACTCAACCGATGTAGAGCGTTTAATTATGCGTTATGACAATTTTGTTGAAGAATTTACGGCTT
>CAZFEP010000089.1:0-2666 GCA_964517365.1 uncultured Thiotrichales bacterium
AGACAAATAATTTAATCTGTTTTAATCTAAGCATGACTATGATTTACTATTGTTGTGAATGATTGAGGAATAATTATGCAAATAAATATAACAGGTCAACATTTGAAAATTACACAACCTCTAAGAGAATATGTAGAAAAAAAATTTGAAAAGCTCACCAGACACTTTGAACACGTAATTAATATTCATGTAGTTTTAACCGTTGAAAAACTAGACCATCATGCAGAAGCATCTTTAAAGGTAAGTGGAAATAAAATTTTTGCAGAAGCATCTAATGAAGGCATGTATGCTGCTGTGGACAACTTAGTTGATAAACTAGATAGACAAATTGTTAAACACAAAGAAAAACTAAAAGATCATCATCAACGAGATGTTGATCATCATGCTATAACTTAATTCACTCCGTATCTTTAATACACTATGCAAATCAAAGATTTTATCTCTGAAGAAGGGATGGTATTTTCACCATCTGTAAGCAGTAAAAAGGCTGCCCTTGAATTATTAAGTGATTCACTTTCTCACCAAAACAGCACGTTAAACAAAAGTAAAATTTTTGATGCATTGTCAGCGCGTGAAAAACTAGGCAGCACGGGATTAGGCGAAGGAGTTGCGATACCACATTGCCGCATGCCAGAAATAGACACGATATACACTACAATATTAAAGCTTGAAGAAGGCCTAGAGTATGATGCGAGCGATGATAAGCCGGTGTTTTTTTTATTCTGTTTAGTAGTGCCAGATGATGCGCATGATAGCCACCTACAACTCCTAGCCAGCTTGGCTGAAATCTTAGACAACAAGCAACTGCGTAATTCAATTCTAGAAACTCATAACGCCAAAGAGCTCTACCAGATACTCACTCAAGACCTTACACATCTTGCAGCATAAGTAGCGCTTTATCATCATCCGCTTAGCAACCATTAAAGCTGTTATTAGATCATGACTACAGCAGACACCAAGCACACGGAGGTGACACTAAGTACTGCAGATTTATTCAAAAACAAACAAGAAAGCCTTGATCTTCATTGGTGGTCAGGAAATAAAAACAGCGGTCTTGGATTCACACGTTTATCTTTCTCATCTTCAGAAATAGGTTTGGTAGGGTACTTTAATCTAATACACCCCAATCAAGCACAAATATTGGGTGAAACTGAACTTAACTTTTTTAATAAAGCAGATGACAGCATATTAAAAAATTTGCTTACCCAATTATTTCAAAGAAAGTCGGCTGCTATTTTCATAAGTGATGGCCTCAACCCACCAGAGGGGTTTAGAGAACAGTCATTAAAATATGATTTACCTATTATTTGCTCGTCACTATCAAGTAATGAATTGATAGATCAATTAAGGCATTACTTAACTCAGGCATTAGCCGAAAAAGAAGTACTACATGGCGTATTCATGGAGGTGATTAGCGTAGGTGTTTTGATTATGGGCAAAAGCGGCTTAGGTAAAAGTGAACTTGCACTTGACCTCGTGAGTCGTGGCCATAGATTAATTGCTGATGATGCCCCTGAATTTGCACGCATTGCTCCAGAAACCGTAAATGGTACATGCCCTGTAATTTTAAAAAACTTTCTTGAAGTACGCGGCCTGGGAGTCCTGAATATTCGTGAAATGTATGGCGATAGTGCTATAAAATCCAACAAATTTATTCGTCTTATAATCGATCTTATACCGCCCAATATGAGCGTTCCCAAGACTGAAGATCGGTTAAGGTTATCTGAAAGAAAAACCAATTTGCTTGGTGTAGACATACCCACGATATCACTACCTGTAGCCCCGGGGAGGAACTTAGCTGTTTTAGTAGAAGCAGCAGTAAGAAATCACCTATTATCAAAAAATGGTTACAATGCCAGTGAAGATTTTATCGAACGTCAAAAACGATTTATGCAATAGGAAGTTATGAAGTTAGTAATCATTAGCGGATTATCCGGCTCCGGAAAATCAGTTGCCATTAACACACTGGAAGATGCCGATTTTTATTGTATCGATAACATGCCTTTGAGCATGCTTTTGACATGCATAGAACATTTAACTACTAATCCTTCTCCATATTATGAGAAAACTGCAATTGGTGTAGATGCACGCAATGCAAGCAAAGATATTATCTCATTTCCCGATATTATTGCGGCCATCAAAAATAGTGGCATAGAGCTAGAGCTTATTCATCTAGAGGCCAATGAAGAGACACTGATAAAACGTTACAGTGAGACGCGACGCAAACATCCTCTAACAAAAAATGGCCTGCCATTGGTTGAGGCTATTCATATGGAGAAGCACATATTAGAAGACCTGGTGTTGCTTACTGACCTGCGAATCGACACCACCTCAACAAATATCCGCGAACTCCGTTCAATCATAAATGAAAGAGTCTGCAATAAAACTTCAGCTGATTTGACCATTTTATTACAGTCATTTGGATTTAAATATGGAGCACCAAAAGACTCTGATTATGTATTCGATGTGCGTTGCTTACCTAACCCATACTGGGAACCTTCATTAAGAGATCTGTCAGGCAAAGACACTGAGGTAATTGAATTTCTACAGTCGCATGATGAAGTAATTGAAATGATTGATTCTATATCTAGCTTCGTTAAAAAATGGTTGCCATTATTTATCAAAGAAAATCGTAGTTACCTAAGTGTTTCTATTGGTTGCACTGG
>CAZFEP010000089.1:2766-8499 GCA_964517365.1 uncultured Thiotrichales bacterium
GAAGCCAGGCGTATTTGCAATAAAATTAATGACGGTGATGGCGTATTAATACTGACAGATATCTTTGGATCTACGCCCAGTAACATATGCAACAAGCTAAAGAGTGACTGCCAAGCTGAAACCCATGTCATTGCAGGCTTGAACTTACCCATGCTGGTTCGCGCATTAAATTATCCCGAACTCACGCTGGCCGAGATCGCTGACAAAGCGTTTAGCGGTGCACAAGACGGCATCATCGATTGCCAAGCACTTAGTTGATAAATATTGAATATGATAAGAATGAGATAAAAGTGCTAAATAAAGATCTAACAGTTGCAAATAAACTCGGTTTGCATGCTCGCGCTGCAGCCAAGCTAGTTGCGCTAGCATCTAATTTTGCCAGCGAAATTACCATACAAAAAGGCAGTAGAAAAATAAACGGAAAAAGCATCATGGGTGTGATGATGTTAGCTGCAAGTCAACACACAATCGTTAATATTGAAGTCGCAGGCGAAGACGAACAACAAGCTATGACTGAAATTGAAAATTTATTTAAAAACTTATTTGATGAAGATGAATAATCACTATTACTAAGTATCTATGGCATTAATTGTATCTGGAATTGGCGTATCAAAAGGCATTGCCATCGGCAATGTACACTTGCTCAATCGCGGTGCTCCCGAAGTTTTTGAACGCAAACTTGAAGATAACGAGATAGATTCAGAAGTTGAACGATTTCAAGCTGCAGTAGACGGTGCAGCCAATCAGTTAAGTGGTATTCGTGACTCCATTCCTGAAGACGCCCCCAAAGATGTAGCCACTTTTATTGACTCTCACCTGCTGATGGTCAAAGACTCTATGCTTCGAAAAGTGCCTATAGAGATAATACGTGAACAACAATGCAATGCTGAATGGGCCCTTAAACAACAGCGCGATAAATTAGAAGCTGTTTTTGAACAAATGGAAGATGACTATTTGCGCACCCGACTTAACGATATTGAACATGTCATCAATTTAATCCAGCAAATACTTAAAGATCAACAATTCACCATGCAAATGGAACTGCAGCCGCTAAAAGGTAGCATCATCGTTGCAGATGATCTCACACCTGCAGACACGGTGGTTATGCAAAATCAAAATATCGCTGGGTTTATTACCGAGCTAGGTGGCCCACTATCACATACTGCAATATTAGCGAGAAGCTTGGGTATACCAGCGGTTGTAGGCATCCAAAGTGCACGTACATTATTACAACAAGATGAACAATTAGTGCTTGATGGCAGCAATGGAATGATACTTGCCGGTGCTAACGAAAACACCATCAAAGATTTTCGTCAGCTCCAACGAGAAGAAAAAACCGCAAAGCGCAAGTTACGTTCATTAAAAAATATATCTGCCAAAACTAAAGACGGATTACGTATTAGCTTACAGGCCAATATTGAGCTCGCAGAAGATGTCAGCGCACTTAAAAAATCAGGTGCAGATGGAGTCGGCCTTTACCGCACTGAATTTTTATATATTGATCGTGAAGTACCTGCAGATGAAACCGAACAACTAAGCGCCTATCGCAAAATTATTCGTGTATTAAAAGGCAAACCATTAACGATTCGCACTTTAGATCTTGGCGGAGACAAAGAATTTGACCCTGAATTTCAAGGGCCGTTAACTCAAAACCCGGCATTAGGGCTACGCGCCATTCGAAGATCATTAAAAGATACAGAATTATTCAAACAACAATTACGTGCGATATTACGTTCGTCTGCGAATGGCCCTGTTAGAATTTTATTGCCAATGATCACCAGCGACAACGAGCTTGTGCAATCTTTATCATTGATTGAACAAGTTAAACATGAACTAAAAGACGAGAAAAAAGAGTTTGATGCCAACATTCCGGTAGGTGCAATGATTGAAGTTCCTGCTGCTGCAATCTCTGCACATATTTTTGCCAAAAAACTGGATTTTTTATCCATTGGTACAAATGATCTGATTCAATATACATTGGCAATAGATCGTATCGATGACCAGGTCAACTACTTATACGACCCCCTACACCCAGCAGTGTTAAAACTAATTAATATTACTCTGCAAGCAGGTCGGCGTGCGGAAATACCGGTTGCGATGTGCGGTGAAATGGCGGGAGACCCACGCTATACACGCTTGCTACTAGGCTTAGGTCTAAAAGAATTTAGTGCGCACCCTTCTAATTTATTAGAAATTAAGCAAATTATAAATAAAAGTAAATTTTCAGAATTAGAAACTCAAACTAAAAAGATCTTAAGTACAACCATACCTAGCAAAATTGCCCCAATGGTTGAGGCTCTGAACGTCTAAGCTGTTTCGCCTTTTTTATGGCATAACATACATAACTGGCCTGCCTCTTCTATCAGGCCTATTTGGCCTATTTGGCCTGTCTGGCTACATGCCCCTTAATCTGTTTAAGCTTTGGCAAGTTGCTTGTGACCGGTTACACTTGCCGCGCGCAATAATCAAAATATTCGGTATGCATGCCTGATACAACTATCCAAGTTCAAGACCAAACACTAAAGGTCATTGGTGACGCTTTACAAAGTGGCACTATGCAGCGTGCGCGTCGCATTTTGAATGCTTTACATCCAGCAGAAATTGCCAACTTGCTTGAAGCACTGCCTCATTCTCAACGCGGCATTGTGTGGAATATGCTAGACCATGATGACGATGGCGAAATCTTATTGAATGTGGGCGATGAAGTTCGCAACGGATTAATTCTAAACATGGATAGTGATGCACTCATCTCTGCTACTGAAGGTTTAGAGATGGATGACTTGGCGGATCTATTAGCTGACCTTCCAGACACCGTTACAGAGCAAGCACTAGCAGGCATGGATCTCCAAGATCGCAAGCGACTTGAAGCCGTATTGGCTTATGATGAGAATACTGCTGGCGGTTTAATGAATACCGATACGGTTACCGTACGCCGTGATGTCACACTGGATGTAGTGTTACGCTATTTGCGCACAAGAGGTGAATTACCACGCGCCACCGACTCATTATTTGTAGTCGACCGATACGATCACTATATAGGAACGCTTCCGCTAACTTCGGTGCTAACAAACAAACCCACCGAGCTCGTACGTGACGTTATGGTAGATGAAGTAGAAGCATTTTCTGTCAATGCAGAAGCTAATGTCGTAGCTAAGTCTTTCCAAGACCTTGACCTTCTTTCAGCCGCGGTGATTGATGAAGATAATAAACTTATTGGTCGTATAACCGTTGATGATGTCGTCGATGTAATTCGAGAAGAAGCAGAGCACTCTGTATTTAGTATGGCCGGCTTATCCGAGGAAGATGATTTATTTGGCCCAGTTGTGTCTTCCACGCGTCGCCGCTCGATCTGGTTAGGCGTTAACTTGGCAACTGCGTTTCTTGCAGCCTGGGTGATCAGCTTATTTCAGCCCGCCTTAGAAAAAATTATTGTATTGGCAGTATTAATTCCGGTAGTGGCCAGCATGGGTGGCATTGCCGGCAGCCAAACGTTAACACTTGTCATTCGCGGTATTGCCACCGGTCAGGTCGGGCGGAGTAACTCTAGATTATTATTAATGAAAGAGCTCGCGGTTGGATTTTTGAATGGTATGGTCTGGGCAGTTGTTGTAGCCATCGTTGTCATGCTGTGGTTTAAAGACTTTAAAATGGGCGGGATTATTGCAGCCGCGATGGCTGCAAATTTAGTTTGCGCTGCCCTTGCCGGAGTCACTATTCCCATTATTTTAAGTAAACTAAAGATTGATCCTGCGCTTGCGGGCGGTGTAGTACTTACCACTATTACCGATGTGGTAGGTATTTTTGCTTTTCTGGGTCTCGCCACATGGCTACTAATCTAACGGTATAAAAACGATTCAATAACGAACCAACTTATTTTGTCGCCAACCTTACTGTTATCGTTAATTGTACTCAGTGTACTTATTTGGCTCACCACCAAATACTTACGAAAACGCAAACAAAACCACCTACTCAAAAAACCGCTGGATCCAAACTGGATCCAAATTATTGAAAAACAGGTTTCGCTATATACCATTCTACCCGATGCATTACGCACTGAACTCCATGGCCATATACAAGTATTCTTAAATGATAAAGAATTCATCGGCCAAGGCATCACAATAACGGATGAAATAAAATTAACCATTGCCGCTAATGCCTGCATATTATTACTGCAAGGAAGTAATCGAATATTTCCAGACTTCACTTCCATCATTGTTTATCCTGATACCTATGTTGCCACCCAAACTAAACAAGATGGCTTAGCCGAACATCAAGAATACAGCACACGTGCAGGGGAATCCTGGGTACGTGGACCTATTGTTTTATCATGGAAAGATGTTGTTAAAGGCTCCCAACACCTAAGAGATGGACATAATGTGGTTTTACATGAATTTGCCCATAAGCTAGATGAGCAAAATAATATTATGGATGGCTTACCATTATTAAAAGATAAATCTGATTACGCAGAATGGACTAAAGTCTTAAGAAAAGAATATGCAGATCTGATTAAACGCTCCAAGCGCAATAAAAATAACGTGTTGGATGAATATGGAACCGTTTCACCACCCGAATTTTTTGCCGTCGCCACAGAATCGTTTTTTGAAAAACCCAAACGCATGCAGAGAAAACTACCTGACTTATACAAACAGTTACAAAAGTTTTATAACGTCAATCCTGCAACATGGGATCGCTAACCTTTACTTCATCATATTACTTCATCAGGTGTGTAACCATTGGCATGCTGTTATAATTTTTAAAAATGTAAACGCAGGAGCATCCATGAGCAACGATAATTATTCTAAATCAACCATCAGCACTGAAACCTATGAGCCCTTTATGATCGGTGACAAACAAGCGGGTGAAGTGCATTGGTTAACCACAACCAATTCAAGCGGAGAAACCACTTACTCAGGGTTATGGCGTTGCAATCCGATGACTTTTGAATATGAATTTCCGGGCGACGAGTACATTCAAGTACTCGATGGAAGCTTGTTAATTGAAATTCCGGATGAAGACGCTGTAAACCTGAAAAAAGGTGATATCGCAGCTTTTAATAAAGGCATGAAAACTACCTGGACTATTAAAAGCACTTTCAAAAAATTCTTTGTGATATCAAATTGCTAATATTACTGAAGCGTTTATTACAAACGACCAGAAGAAACAGGTTTACGGCTACAAAAACCCATGAAAATTATTATTAAGTATACCGCTAAGCCTCAACATAAAGATGCATTAGAAAAAGAGCTCCGATCAATCATTGGCATCACTAGAAAAGCCTATGGTTGTGTTCAGTGTGATCTCCACACTTCAGTTGACAACCGTCTGGTATTTTTTTTCGATCAGCTTTGGGAAAATCAAGACCGCTGGATACAATACCAAGAAAGAAAACATATGCAGGAATTCACAACCCATACGGAAGCTATGATTGATACGCTCGATACCTGTATATCAAAATATTAAATTACTGAACCCTATTAAGGAGGCCTTGATCATGTCAGCCAAAACAACTGCACTGCTCATTGGAGGGTTCCTACCTGCATTGATATACGGTGGTTCTGCAATTTTTCAAAAACTGAGTACCGATATTGGCATTAGTATTTCAATGTATCTTATCGCAGCAGGATTTGGAGTGGTGATGGCTGGAATAGGGTTTTACTTTTTTGTCAACACAACAACATTTTCAATTAAAGCTAGCGCCTATGCAGGAATCTTTGGCTTAACCTGGGGCATTGC
>CAZFEP010000090.1:0-4568 GCA_964517365.1 uncultured Thiotrichales bacterium
CGCTAAGACCTATGATTGGAAAATGGTGACTACCTGGCCTAAAAATTTTCCTGGTTTAGGGACGGGTGCAGAATTTTTAGCACAACAAATACAAGCCATGTCTAACGGGCGCATTAATGTAAAAGTATATGGTGCAGGTGAATTAGTGCCGGCGTTTGAGATTTTTGATGCGGTAGCAAACGGTTCTGCACAAATGGGTCATGGTTCTGCATATTACTGGAAAGGGAAGTATGCTGCGTTACAGTTTTTTTCCACCACACCATTTGGTATGACGTCAATGGAAATGAATGCATGGCTGTACCATGGAGGTGGCATGGAGCTTTGGCAAGAGGCCTATAAGCAATTTGGATTAGTCCCTGCGGCTGCTGGAAATACCAATGTGCAAATGGCGGGTTGGTTTAATAAAGAAATTAATACATTAGAAGATCTGAAAGGCTTGAAAATGCGCATCCCGGGTTTGGGGGGTGAGGTGTTAAAGCGAGCCGGGGGTACACCAGTGAATATTCCTGGTGGCGATTTATTTACTTCATTGGATTCTGGTACGATCGATGCAACGGAATGGGTAGGACCTTATAATGACCTGGCTTTCGGTTTTCATAAGATTGCAAAGTACTATTACTATCCGGGCTGGCACGAGCCAGGCACGACATTAGAGTGCTTTATCAATCAAAATGCCTTTAATGAGTTGCCAAAAGATTTGCAGTCTATTGTGTTGAATGCCTGTCGAATCGCAAATCAAGAAATGTCTTTAGAATATATTGCGCGTAATAACGATGCGCTAAGTACCTTGGTGAATGAGCATAATGTAGATCTACGTAAATTACCTGATGATGTTATTACTAAGTTAGCGGAACTTTCGAAAGAGGTGACCGCTGAATTAGGCTATACAGACCCACTAGCACGCAAAATTTTCGATTCGTATACTGAATTTTTCAATAAATCTCGTGCTTGGCTAGATATTTCGGAGCGTGCCTACTTGAACTTACGAACTGGATAGACTAAAACTACGCATAGAATTTAAATCATAATAATAACCATAAAATAATTCAGGAAAAGGAGTCGTTAACGTGGATGATCTATTTGTAAAGTGGCGCACAATGTGGGATGCCAAGGAATATACTATCCAGTTATTCTTCATGGTTAATTTTTTGGTTGCACTTTATATTGCATCATTACCGCTACGTTCTAACGGTAGAGAAATCACTGCACTCAATCGCACTATCATGATTGGCTTTGGTTTAGGCTATGCAGTGCTAGTGTTATATGCGTATTTGTCGTTAGTACCTACATTCTCGCCATATGGTTAATTAAAAAAGTATTGTAAATCATCAAAACGGCGTCCTAAATTATTTTGGCCGCTTTTTTTTTGGTCTTGAGTTTAGTTTATGTAGTTGCGTAAGAGTGAGTTAATAGATTTTGTCTGGTAACCATGTGGCCAGTTCAGGAAAGTACGCAATGAGCATCAAGGCGATTACTTGAATGGCAATAAAGGGTGCTACGCCCCGGTATATTTGCTTGGTCTGGACTTCTTTAGGTGCCACGCCACGTAAATAAAATAATGCAAATCCGAAAGGTGGCGTTAAAAAAGAAGTTTGTAAATTGATCGCAATCATAATGCCTAGCCATACCGGGTCTACGCCAAGCGAGAGCAGTACGGGCCCTACTATTGGCACTACAACAAATGTAATTTCAATAAAGTCGAGAATAAAACCTAATAAAAACATCAGTAGCATGACAATCAGGATTGCGGTAAATGCACCACCCGGTAACTGAGTTAGTAATTCATGTACTGCAGCATCACCACCAAAACCACGAAAAACTAAAGAGAAAATAGACGCGCCAATAAATATCATAAACACCATGCAGGTAACGCGCACCGTTCGTTGCATGACATCTTTTAAGCATTGTAAATCAAGTCTGCGATTAAATAAGGCAAGTAGCAAAGCTCCTATAGCTCCTACGGATGCAGCTTCGGTAGGCGTTGCTACACCCTTAATGATGGAACCAAGCACTAACACGATTAATAAAATGGGTGGAACTAGAGCACGGATTACACGCTTCAACCACGCGGCTAAATTAATATCGTCATGCTTTTGCATCGCTGGCATGGCAGCGGGTTGAGTCCAGGCTATAAACATTACATAGATTAGATACAGGCCTACCAGTAGCAGGCCTGGAATAACGGCACCTAAAAATAAATCACCTACCGTAACGGTATCAGGTGAAAAATTGCCTTGGCTGAGTTGTGCTTGTTGGTAGGCTGAAGAAAGTACATCACCGAGTAAAACTAAAATAATAGATGGGGGAATAATCTGGCCAAGTGTGCCGGATGCACAAATGATCCCGGTTGATATTTCTGGCTGGTACCCCCTTTTCAGCATGGTGGGTAATGACAATAATCCCATGGTGACTACAGTTGCGCCGACAATTCCAGTGCTGGCAGCCAGCAACATGCCTACCAACACAACCGATATACCGAGCCCACCGCGCATTGAGCCAAATAGTGATGCCATGGTGTCTAGTAATTCATCTGCAATCTTGGAACGCTCTAACATCACACCCATAAACACAAACAATGGAACGGCAATCAGGGTTTGGTTGGTCATAATGCCAAATAAGCGACTTGGGAAGGCTTGTAAAAGCGCCGGGTCAAATGTGCCGGTAAGGATTCCACCAAAGGCGAATATTATTGAAACACCCGCCAATGTAAATGCAACAGGGTAGCCAAAGAGTAATACGCAAATAACGGCAAGAAATAAAATGAATGCAATGATTTCCATCTTACTTTTTTCTTAGAGATGGATTCTGTGATGCAAGGCTTAACCAAGCACGCCCTGCTAGGGAGATGGCCTGCAAGAAAAGTAGAATAGCCATTAACGGTATGAGTGTTTTTAAAACAAATACTAAGGGCAAACCGCCTGCTTCACGTGAGCCTTCAAGTAGCTTCCAGGAATTGAGAACATAATCGTAACTCACCCATAGAATAAAACCTGCAAAGGGTAATAGTAAAAATAAGGTGCCAAATAAATCTACTCTGGCTTTATTCTTTACCGACATGCCTTGGTAAAAAATATCTACACGTACATGTTCGTTATGCTTAAGTGTGTATGCACCCGCAAGCATAAAAACAAACGCATGTAGGTAGGTTGTAGATTCTTGAAGTGCAATTCGACCAAAATTGAAACCGTAACGCAAAACCACAACCGAAAAAGTGATGCATACCATGGCTAAAACTAACCAAGCGATGAATCGTCCTATACGTTCATTTAATGCATCGATCGTGTCACAAAGCTTTTGCATCTAACTAACTCGGGTTCATCAAGCTAAACTGATTTATTTACAGCCAATCATTAGTCTGATCCACTCTTCAGATTAATTCTGGTGCGTGCGCAATTCGTGCCAATAAAATATTTCTAAAAGTATCTGGATTTTTGATGTGGGTAATTTCTCCATCTTTAGGAAAAATTTTGTCTTGAAGGCGAGATAGCCAAAAGCGCAGCGCTGCCGCGCGTAACATGTAGTGCCAAACTGGTGGTTCTTGTGGCTGAAAGGCGCGCTCTCCCCGGTAAGCATTAATTAATGCATCATAGCATTCAGCATTAAGCTCGCCATTTTCACCACTACACCAGTCATTAACCGTAACTGCTAAGTCATATAACAAGGCATCGTTACAGGCATAATAAAAATCAATTATTCCCGTGAGTGCTTGATCCTTGAACATGACATTATCGCGAAACAAGTCGGCATGAATGACGCCTTTAGGAAGGTTATTTGGCAGGTGTTGTGTACGAAAATGAATCTCATTTTCTAGAATGAGTTGTTCATCGCTAGGTAAATGATTAAATATTCGTTCTGCAGTATTTTTAGCCCAGGAAATTCCACGAGGATTTTCCAGAACTTGTTTGTACGAGGTGCCTAAAGTATGCATTTTTGCTAAAGCGTGCCCCACTGCTGCGCAATGAGTGCTATTGGGGTTCAACTCATTTTTACCTTCTAGGCGTTTTACTATTGCAGCAGGTTTATCTTTTAATACGCGAACATATTCATTTTGTAGATCTGCAACAGGGTGTGCAGTTGGCATACCGTGATCAGAGAGATGCGCCATGAAGTTTAAATAGTAGGGTAGTGTGTCAAACCCCACTTCCTCAAAGATAGTGAGAACATATTCACCGTTTTCTGTGGTGACAAAATAATTTGTATTTTCAATTCCTGCATTAATACCTTGATAGCCTTGTAATGACCCTAGGGAATAATGAGTAAGAAAAACTTCGAGCTCGGATGTCTCAATGTTTGTATAAACAGACATTTTTTAGAATTATTGTTATTGCTATCGTTCTGGTTATTGAGTTTGTGAATTAATAAATGGATTAAAACGTAGTGCCTTTGGTTAATTATTAAGCTATCTGTTTTAAACTATTTGGGTATGTTCGTTTAATTCATTGGTTACCAGGCACAAGATGTGGAAAAATTTTGACCACTTTCATGCTTCAAACTTAGCGACATGATAACGTTCCAGCTCACTGATCACTAGTATTAACTTTATTCTCAATGCCCAAAATTAAGCAAGC
>CAZFEP010000090.1:4668-8493 GCA_964517365.1 uncultured Thiotrichales bacterium
GCTGAAGCTAAGCCCCCCATCGTTTTAGTGGACGGATCTTCATATCTTTATCGTGCTTTCCATATTCCTAATTTACAGAACTTACAAAATTCAGAAGGTATGCCCACCGGCGCAATTCGCGGTGTGATAAGTATGTTAAACCGGTTACTTGGCAATGAAAGTCCTAGCCATATTGCTGTAGTTTTTGATGCAAAAGGTAAGACTTTTCGACACGATATGTACAAAGATTACAAAGCTAATCGTCCACCTATGCCGGAGGAATTGCGTGTTCAAATTGAACCGCTGCATGACACGGTACGCGCGCTTGGCTTACCACTTATTTCGGTCAGTGGTGTGGAAGCTGATGATGTGATCGGCACGCTTGCTAAGCAAGCAGCAGAACAAGGTCATGAGGTGCTGATATCTACGGGCGATAAAGATATGGCGCAATTGGTTAATGATCAAGTCACGTTAGTAAATACCATGACTGACACAAAAATGGATGCAGATGGAGTTAGGGATAAGTTTGGTGTTTCACCAGATCAAATCATTGAGTATCTAGCGTTAATGGGTGACAAGTCTGACAACATCCCTGGAGTACCCAGTGTTGGCCCTAAAACGGCAGCAAAATGGTTGAATGAATATAAGACTTTAGATGAAATTGTAAAAAATGCCGATTTAATTAAAGGCAAGGTAGGCGAAAAATTTCGAGCCCACCTTGACCAATTGCCTATGTCGGTTGATTTAACCACTATTCGCTGTGATTTAGAATTACCCACCAGTATTGATGAGCTTATGATTCAAGCTGAGGATGTGCCAAAGTTGAGACAGCTTTACACACATCTTGAATTTAAAACTTGGCTGAAAAAAATTAATGAGCAATACGGTGCAGAGGGTGACAGCGGTTTAGGGGTTGAAGAAAGTGAAGGGGGAAAGTTACCCTTCATCGATAAAGCTTCTTACGAACTTATCTTAACTAAAAAAGATTTCAATCGTTGGTTAAAGAAACTTGAAAAAGCAGATTTAGTGGCTTTTGACACTGAAACAGATAGCTTGGATTACATGCAAGCCAATGTTGTGGGCTTGTCTTTTGCTGTCGAGGCTGGCGAGGCCGCTTATGTGCCGCTTACACATAATTATCCTGGTGCACCTGATCAGTTAGATCGTGATGAAGTCTTGAAAAGTCTTGAACCGATTTTAAATAATACTGCTGCAAATGATAAAGCAAAAATCATTGGCCATAATTTAAAATATGATCGAAGCGTACTGTTAAATCATGGTATTCGACTTGAGGGTATACAGCATGACACTATGTTGGAGTCTTATGTTTGTAATTCTGTAGCCAGCAGACACGATTTGGACACCTTGTGTGAAAAACATTTACAACATACGAATATCCATTTTGAAGAAGTAGCAGGAAAAGGTGTTAAACAAATAACTTTTGATCAAGTTGATTTAGCGGTAGCACTTGATTATGCGGCAGAGGATGCTGATATGGTGTTGAGATTACACCAGGTGTTTTGGTCCGAGTTAACCGGAAAGAACATGCAAAGAGAGCTTTATGAAACTATAGAGCTACCGATGTTGAAAGTGCTTTCGAATATTGAGCGCAATGGGGTTTTACTAGATGATAAAATTCTTATAAAACAAGGAAAGCAATTAACAAAAAGAATTACTGAGGTAGAAAAAGAAGCGTTTGAATTAGCGGAAGGTCCATTTAATTTAAGTTCACCCAAGCAGATTCAGGAAATCTTGTTTGAAAAGCAAGGTATACCGGTTATTCGTAAAACCCCTAAAGGGCAGCCCTCAACAGCAGAAGACGTGCTGCAAGAGTTAGCCGTCGATTACCCACTTCCGAAGATAATTTTAGAACACCGCACGCTAAGTAAACTCAAATCAACGTATGTTGATAAGTTGCCAACACTAATCAACCCTAAAACGGGTCGTGTACATACTTCTTATCATCAGGCAGTGGCTATCACTGGCAGGCTGTCATCTTCAGATCCTAATTTGCAAAATATACCTATTCGCACTGAAGAAGGACGGCGTGTTCGCAAAGCATTTATTGCGCCAAAAGGGTATCAAGTTCTGGCTGCAGATTATTCACAAATTGAATTGCGAATCATGGCGCATCTATCTCAAGATGAGAGACTTTGTGAGGCTTTTGCACAAGGGGAGGATATTCATCGTGCGACTGCAGCAGAAGTTTTCGGGCTTGGATTAGAACAGGTGGAGTCTGAACAGCGTCGTGCGGCGAAAGCCATTAATTTTGGTTTAATTTATGGTATGTCGGCATTTGGTTTGGCTAAGCAATTGGGCATCACGCGTACCGAAGCACAGCAGTATGTAAGTTTATATTTTGAACGTTATCCAGGAGTTAAGAAGTACATGGATGGCATTCGTGAAAAAGCGCGTGAACAAGGCTATGTTGAAACTTTATTTGGCAGAAGACTATATTTGCCAGATATTAATAACAAGAATGTGCAACGCCGCCAATATGCAGAACGCACAGCCATTAATGCGCCCATGCAGGGCACTGCGGCCGATATTATTAAGCGTGCAATGATCAATATTGATGCTTGGCTGCAAATTGAGAAATCCAACAAGCAAAAAACTTCATCTAAAAATAAACAATCAGAATGCGTAATGATTATGCAAGTGCATGATGAGCTGGTTTTTGAGGTAGAAGAAGCTGTTGTCGACAGTATTAAAGCCAGTGTTGTTGAAAAGATGGAAGCGGCTGCTAATTTGTCAGTTCCATTAGTGGTGGATGCTGCGATTGGCGTAAATTGGGATGAAGCGCACTAAATTTAAGTTTGCTATTTTTGCATAGTGGGTAATTATTAATATCAGTTAGTTACCTATTCGCGGTGTAATTCTGCGTGAACTAATGTTCCATTTATCAATTTACGCTCACCATTTATCTAGGCCTGCAAGCAAAGCCATCTAGCAGAAATATAATTCTTGCCAATATCACTTTAAGTGGAAACGCTTTCCAAAGTGAATGCTACTTTCCAAAATTATATAGGACGGATAATGATAAGGAACATCATTACTGCAGCTATACTTCTTGCAGCATTAGTATCTATGGCATCCATCATTCAGGTGGCTCATGCGGTTGAGCCAAGATTGCATTTGGATGTATCAGCCTATACAGATAATTTATCGATTTCTAATTCTATACATGCGCATCCTTTTGCATGGACACCAGACATGTCTCAGCAAGAAAGAGTGATCAAGCTTTATGAACGTTTGATGTCGCCTGAACAACTTGGCTCATCAGGATTGGTTAACGATAGTGGTGGATCCAATCAGCGTTTATTCTCATTTGAGATCTATCAAGGTGATGGCTTAAATGATCTTCGTCAAAGATCCAACCATCACAATAGAGTTATCCTTCCTGATGAAGACACTGAAGCATATGGCGTTTCGGTTAAACAACGTTTTTAGTCAAACTGTAAAATTAACTGATATAAGCAGGCTTATACAAACTAGACTATACAAGATTAGCCTATACAAGATTAGTTTAGATAAAAATTAGCTTAGATAAAATCTGAGACAAGCTTGGGTAAAATCAAGATTTTGACAGACTGAAAATTTGAGATGATGGATTAGGTTCGAATAACAATGTGTGGTGTGGGCTGGATCCTGTGGTGTCTATTATTTAGGCAAATTGACCTTCTATTTATAATCTATTTTTCGAACTTTTTCACATCATCGTCCTCTAATTAATAACGCAAATGCGTTACCCGCTTCCCTCCCTTAGCGGGATATACAGGCTCGAACTCCCCATTCGAGCCCTTCTTGGCCCTGACTAACTATTCGTTAGTCAGGGCGTTTTTTTGC
>CAZFEP010000091.1:0-8311 GCA_964517365.1 uncultured Thiotrichales bacterium
CCCAATTGACAAGCCCAAAAAATATCTATCGTTTTCTCATTGTCATTTAAATTTAACATGAGATAACTTCCTTGCTGCAATCCTTTATCCTGCAAAAAACGTAATAGCCCCAACGCACGCTCATACAAAGCATTAAACGTTATTTTTTTTTCTTCATTCTGACCATTGATAAAACCAACGAACCGATCTTCACTTCGATTACCTGTTAACGCTTCAACTAAAGTTTTAAATTGCATAGGGAAAATGTATTAGAAGTTATTGATAAAGAAAATTACTATTATCGTAAGACCTATCGTGAATGACCCATTATACTATAATATTCAATGAGTTATGAGTGTATTCGTAAAATAGCTTGATTATATAAATTTAGAATTCTGCGCTGTCCTGATATCGTTAGCCTATGAATCATTTTTTAAAATTGATCAACATATGCACACATACTATTTTCCAAACTCCTGAGAAACATACATAAACATTTACTGATAATTCTTATTTCTTAGGACGTTGTAAGGTTTTAATTGACATCACGATAATAAAACACAATTTATACCACATACATATACCAACTAAATCATTATTAGGTATATATATTTTACGTTAAACTATACTCACTCAGACAGAAATATGTCTGAATCATTCGTATAATAAATCTTAAGACAAGACAAAGGTAAAAACTCATCGATCCGATCATCCTGTTTTTTATTCTTGGAGTCATTGCGGGCTTATCTCGTTCTGCTTTGCGCCTGCCTTCTCAAATTTATGAATTTGTAAGTATACTTCTACTACTCTCTATTGGCCTTAAAGGTGGCGTAGAACTAGCCAAACAACCCTTTTTAACACTAATAACTGACATGATAAGTGTCGTAGCAATGGGTTTTTTATTACCAATACTTGCATATCCGGTTTTGCTGTATCTCGGCAAATTTAAAAGAGCGGATGCCGCTTCAATTGCCGCACATTATGGTTCTGTTAGTGTTGGTACATTTGCAGTTGCGGTTGCCTATTTTGGAACACTCGATATTTTCTACGAAGAACATTTACCCGTATTACTAGTATTACTTGAAGTACCTGCTATTTTAATCGGCATTTTATTAGCACGAGGCTTATCTAAGAAAACCAATTGGGCATCAGTTGCACATGAAGTCTTTTTAGGGAAAGGAATTGTGCTGTTATTAGGTGGGCTTGGGATTGGTTGGTTTGCTGGCGCGGATGGAATAGCAACCATCGAACCATTGTTTTTTGATCTATTCAAAGGCATCTTGGCTATCTTTTTACTTGAAATGGGCTTGATTGCAGCCTCACAAATTGCGGGTCTGCGTCAACACGGCCTATTCATAATTTTATTCGGCATTGCAATGCCACTGTTTTCAGCATTAGTTGGCTGCAGCCTTGGCTTATTGCTTGGACTATCGGTTGGGGGCACTGCAATGCTCGGAATTTTAGCGGCAAGTGCATCTTATATAGCGGTACCTGCCGCGATGCGAATTTCAGTACCTGAAGCTAATCCGACCTTATCTCTCACCGCCTCTTTGGGTATCACATTTCCATTTAATGTAATTATAGGCATACCGCTATACCTGCAATTTGCAGAAAAGTTACACGCAATATTTTAAGGATCAATATGACGGCAACAGATCAGCATACTCGAACATTGTTAACTATCATAACGGAGGCCGCTATAGAACCTCTATTGATAAGGGACCTTGAAGACTTACACTCTACAGGCTATACCATAAGCGATGCACGCGGCAGAGGCAGTCGAGGTGTTCGCAACGCAGGCTGGGAAACCAGTGGCAACATTCGCATTGAAATTGTTTGTGAGGCATCCATGGCAGCAGAGATTTCACACTACATCAAAGACAAATACTATAATGACTATGCAATGATAATGTTTATGACGCAGGTTGAGGTGCTAAGACCAGAGAAGTTTTAGAGATTTTAATTGTGACCATAAGTACATTGCTATCCATGCTTATGTTAATCAAATAAACGAATTAATATCCCTATAAAAGCCTATGAGAGGCCATTACAAAGATCGAATAAATACATTATGCATGTATTCACCTTCAATGAGATAGCAATGATTTTGAATCAAAATCCAACTCGAGTTTAATACGTCGATACGCGAATACACCTTCAATGATTTTGAAGCAGCCATAAAAAAATAAACCTAAATAGGCCGTGTGAAGAACAAAAGTACTCACTACTACTGAAAATTCTCCATTTAAATCAAATTGACTCATAACGTTTATTGTATTTACAACAGGAAAAGCTAGTAGCAATAAAGATAGTAACTTGCTCATTTTAAACTGTGCCAAGAAAACCAGCCCAGCCAGTACAATTGGCATAAGCATATTGATATCTAGCTTTGATAGGTTTATGTAAGCTAGTACCACTAACAAGCCCCAAAGCATAGCGATCCAATACAGTATTTTAGCACCTTGCTGCATTACTTCATTTACTGCATCGATATTGTCTATTGATTTTCCAATTTGCACAGCAGTTACCTCACACTATTTATACTGTCTTTACAAGTTAGCATGCCACTTTACTGTCTGATAAATCAGACAATGACTTATGATTTAATGATTTCCACTCAGCTAAAAACCAAGGTGTAAAATGCTCAGGATTAACTGAAATCATAGCGTCGACCTCTTCAATATCAAACCATCGACACTCTTTAATTTCGTTCTTATTAAATTGTATTAAGCTGGGATTCGTTATCGTACCCGTATAAACAGAACATAGTTCTTTTTCAGTACCAATATTTTTGTAATCTGCAGAATAAATGAATTTGTATTGATATGTTAACTCAGCATCAACTCCTAGTTCATCTATCATTCTTCTGTGTGCTGCGACCAAATATTTTTCACCCTTTCGTGGATGGCTACAACAACTGTTAGACCAATAATTTGGCCAAAGTTGTTTATTTTGACTTCGTTTTTGAAGTAAAACTTTCCCTGTATCGGAGTAAATGAATATTGAAAAAGCTCTATGCAGAATACCTGAAGTTTTATGAATTTCACTTTTAGACTTGTAATCTAAAATATTGTCATATTCATCTACACAAATGAGATTTTCATCATTAAACGAAACAACTTTATTGTTTTCCATAAATCTTTATATACTTAAACTTAAATGAGAAATTTGATTTCCAAGACAACGATGCAAGTTTCTAATCACTGAATATAAGCAGTAATTATTAACCCTCATCGTCATCTAAGAAAACAGTTTCTTACCACACTAATCTTATACTATGCGCTTATGGCTTAGCACAGATGTTGTGGTGGTATTGGTTGCAGTTTGCGCCACTGCACCATCAATCCAATTAAATTTTGCTGAACTTAGCAAAATAAAATGAATCAATAACGCGAGCACAAAAAGAAATGCAAACATGGCAACAAGTGCCCTTCTTGGATCAAATAACATCCAAATCTTATACATTTTCTTCTCCTTTAATTGTTTACTAATTAACTTTGGTATTTAAAACTAATTAAATTAGGTTTAATCAACCAAAGAATTTAGACGTTAGAACCAAGGACGCCATACCCATGCTAATATGTGCGCTACGATAGCGATAGCAGTGAACATAACGAAACTTCTAACGAATATCGAGTGAAACTCACTCGCTTCATTATCAGTCAGTCCCGAAAGACCGGTTTTATCACTCATAAAAAGTCTCCTAATTTCTTTAACGTTAACGTATAGCTCTAAGAACGTTTGTAAAACTTAACAAATCTCTCAGAACCATTTCGTACTCAATAAGTTGAGTACTATCCCTAATAAAAAACTAATCTATAAAACCAATTTAATATCAGTGAATTTATTTAGCTAAACTTGGATAACTGTCTAGCATACTCACACCTTGCAAGGGCTTATTTAAGCCTCGATGACAAGTGTTACAATTTACTTTAAGGGTATCGCCTTTAGGCCCTTTTCTTGAATCTGGCAAGATATCAGCCACACCATCAATGTATTCGTTATTCATTTTTCTAACGTGACGGATTGCATGCCATGCGTTTACACGTGCAGCTGGACTTTGCTCCCAATCATAAAATGATCTTGAATTATGACAATGGGTACAATTAACACCGAGGGAGTCAGACATATGCATCATCAAACCATAGGTTCTTTCGGTTTGGAGAATCGTCGCACCTGGATCCTTTGGCAATGCAGCTTTACCTGCAACACTTATTTCATTTTTATTATTTAAATAATCTGAAAGTGGATCGTAGGGCAGTGACGAATAAGCCACAGTAGCCGAAGCAATATTTTGATCGGCCCGTTTTATACCTTTAGCATGTGCTGGCGCATCCATTTCAGACCAAGTTACGGATGGCACAGGTTTACCACGGTGGCATGTGTAACACGTCACACCTGTATCACCCACATGAGCAGTCCACTCACTATTTGCATTACGCGTCATTTGAATCATTGAACGTGCAACATCTTTGGTATAAATATCATCTGATGCTAAGTCACCTGCAACATGACAATGATTACAACCTTTTTCCGGCGCAACCCACTGCGTCATGGTAGTCATCAATCGCGTAAACTCACCTACACTTAAGTCACCCAGCACTTTTACGTTTTGAAACGTATCACCCGCCCTGGGACCAGCAGAACTAACTTTTGCAGCGGGCTCAGGAGAAACATTATTAGCCAGCACATTTGTTTTGATACGCGGATTAACAACATTTTCCATTCCAACACCACGATAACCTTGTTGCTTAGGATCCATCGGTGGAACTTCACATGCAAGCAGCAAGAAACTTATGCAAACAACAACTATTAAGTTAGTTACATTCTTAACAGCCAAAAAAGAATTAAATTGTAATTTCATCTTTTACTCCTAGTTAGCCGCTGCCGGGTCAATTACACCCTCTACAGGATACATAGGTGCGACACCATGTTTTACGGCCCACATATACCAGTTATCTACCACTGTTCCAGTTAACAAAATTCCGATACCGCCTGTTATTACAGTCAACACAGCGAACCACCATGCCCAACGGTGAATGGATTCCATGGTTGCGTTAAAGCCCATAGTCCAGCGCCAGAATATTGCTGCACGCTCTGAACCTGTACCTCGATCTACAATTTGATCAATTTCACGATCGGCACCAAAACGACTGGTCGCCATAATCGTTGCACCATGCATTGCAAAAAGTAATGTTGACCCATATAAGAATGCGATCGAAAGCATATGGAACGGGTTATAGAATAAATTTCCATAACGAATAGAAAATGCAGCTGTCCAATCAAGATGAGGGAAAATTCCAAATGGTACGGCTTCACTCCAACTACCCATTAATACAGGGCGAATAAAACCAAGCACAATATATAACCAAAACGCTGCAGCAAATGCCCAAGCAACATGTGTACCCATGCCCAATGCACGCGCCCTTGCAAACGTTCTTGCTAACCATAAAAGTATAGAGGCTGTTAAAAATGCACCTGCTATTAACCACCAACCACCATCGTGTAATGGAGGAATACTTGTGCCGTATTTAGCGGGGGGAGTTTCTAGCGCTAACCATGGTAATTGTCTTATGAACTCTACCGGGTTCCAGTTAACAGAAGCCAGCATATTCAAACCAATTATTTCAATAGCAAAGAATCCAAATACTAAGGACAAAATGCCTAACCCACCCAAGTAGACTGGGCCGATCTGTGCATCACCTATTTTTCCTAACCAATATGAATTACCACCTTTGTTAGTTCTAGATGAGTTGTCATATCCAATGGAAACTTCTTCATAGCTTTCGTCATGAACTTGGATACGTGTAAATATATTAAAGTATTCAGCCACTTATTTATCTCCTTAATTTAACCCCAAACTGGCAATTCTAGCCACCAGTTCCACCATTCTGGCCACCCTCTGGTCCAAAACGGTCCACTAATAATGATACAAATCGCACTCCAAAAACCCGCAGAAAGTGCAAGAAACAATCCAAGCCTATGTATTCCTAAAGCACCAACAGAGTAGCCAATATGATCTCTAAAGAACGTATTCTCGTGCTCACCTGTTTTAACATCTTCACCTCTTGCTGGATTTGTTGCAGATAGTACTAAGCCACCATGCATTGAAAGAGCCAGTGCAGTTGTAAAAAAGAACGTTACTGCAAGCATATGTGCAGGGTTGTAATGAAAGTGCAGAAATTGATAACCGACATTAGAAACCCAATCCAGATGACTAATAATTCCATATGGAAACCCGTGACCCCATGCACCTAAAAGTAATGGACGAATTACCACAAGTGCGACATAAGCAAATACTGCAACGCTATAAGCAATCGGTATATGAAAACCCATTCCTAACTTTCTAGAAATCTCGACCATTCTGAGTGCCCATGATGCAAACGCACCGACTGCACAAATAGTTATGATCTGCCAAAGCCCACCCTCTTTAAGTGGAGCAAAACCCAAACCATATTTTAGATCGGGTGGTGCAATGTTTATTTGCCACAAATTCCAAGTAGGACCTAACGAAGCTCCGTAAACAATCAACAACGTACCGGTTGCTGCAAATATAATTGTAGTTACACCAAAAAATCCTACATAAAATTGACCTATCCAAAAATCAAATAAATCACCACCGATTAAGGTTCCACCCCTAACTCGATACTTCCTCTCAAAACTTAACATTGACACAATCATTTACCCCAAGAGTAAGAACTTCATTTCAATTTACTAAAAATATTATTAAACAACTTTACATTCAGCACATGAATACAAATGGAATTGCTGAATAAGTTAATTCTTTTGTTTCACCAAAAATTGATTTCGAAGAATCTGTTTTTGATATCAACCTCATGCTTTTGGGTAGCATGCGATTAATCAATACAAAAAATATTAAGAACGAATAACAAATAACAAAAAGAAATTTGAACTCATTACGCTCTATTTTTGATTTTTCTACAGTATGAATTGTTTCCATTTTGAAAAATTCCTCTCTAAACACTACTGTTATTAATAACTACAAACATTTTCTTCTCACCACACTAAACCATAACTGTTAATCACTAGTTGAAGCTAACTGTTCACTTGCTGATGTAACATCTAAGGATGTTACTTTTTGTTTCCCTGATTTTCGTGCGCTACTCTCAGCAGCATCACGCAATCTTTTTGCCGTAGAAATACGTGTCAATATTGGCGTCGTATCTACAAGCATATCTAACGCTTTAATTGCATCATTCTCCCAAGCCAGCTCTTCAAACTTACGTGTAGGTGTGGCAGCAACCTGATCCATCTTTTCTCCTAATGGGAGAATGTTATAAAGCGCATCAAACATTGCATTACAGACTTCTTGCAACAAATAAGTTGCACCTGAATAACCCATAAACGGGGTTCCTGTATGACGCCGAATGATCGTTCCTGGAAGTGATGCTGGTATATAAACAGCTTGTGACCCAATTTCTGATAAATACATTCTTTCGTTATAGCTACCAAACATAATTAATGGTGTTTTTTCTTTCACTGCCGTTCTCACTGCTTCATTGTCTGGTTTTACACCCGGTTTACGCTCAAACGAGAAAGTACAAGGTAGGCCAAGCTCTACGTTTAAATAATTTTTAACACCACGTGTATAAGTTTCTGTTGCAGAGATTGCAAAACTCGCTGTACCAAAAAAGTCTTGTGTAACAGATCTCCACAAATCCCAGATTGGTTTAATCGTTGTATTCTTTTCTTTTTCAATAAAAGGTTGTACATCTAAATCAAGAATTTCACCTAATTTAAGCAAAAACTCTGTTGTACTTTCTAAACCAATAGGTGCTTGAAGATAGGGTCTATCAAGTGCTTCGCACAACATACGCCCGTATTCTCGATACATACATATATTTACTTCTGCATTTACAAGCTTAGGGGTATCTGCAATATGACTTCCAAGCGGATACTCAAGATTAACTTCCGCACCAATGCCTTCTACTAGTCGTCTTATCTCTGCTAAATCTGAAGCAGAATTAAAATAACCATAAGTAGGGCCAATAATATTTACTTTAGGCTTTTCACCTTCTTTACGTGCTTTAGGCTTGGGTACTTTTTTTCGTTTAGGACCATAGTTTTCCCATAACCAAAACATCGCTCGGTTTGCACTTTGCCATTGATCTTCATCTATTGTGCGTGGCAAAAATCTTTCAATATTGGTTCCTTCCGGAGTCACCCCACCACCAATCATTTCTGCAATAGACCCGGTTACTACAACACTTGGCAAATGAGGGTCTAACGACTTATGCGCTCGCTTCATGGCCTCTTCAGTACCATGCTGACCTAACTCTTCTTCTGCGAGGCCGGTGACTACAACAGGCAA
>CAZFEP010000092.1:0-8217 GCA_964517365.1 uncultured Thiotrichales bacterium
ATTGAGAAACTTAATTGTGTATAAAAATAACTTGGGTCGCCCTCGTCCGAAGCATTTGGAGCATCTTCGGCAAACTCTCCTTTAAATAAATATGCACCACCCACTTCTAGACGAATATTTTTTGGCACAACGTCCCACCGCAAGCGAATTTCAGACTGTTGCCCTATGAATCGACTGGAACTTCCTGATGAGTCTTGCACTCGTGCAGCCACCCAAGCGTCATTCTTGTCTGCAAGCCAGAAGCCTCGATGAGCAAGCATTAAAGAAAGGTTAGAACTGGGTTTTAGAGATAATCTTATTCCAGGCGAAATGAGGTTGCTGCGAGAAAAAGCGCGATAAATACTAGTAGGTCCATAATCAAACCTGGGTGCTCCAAATAGAGCGTCAAAACGTTCATTGTCGTCATCGGTAGGGTTATCGTCACCACTTGCATAGTCAAATTGAACAGCTAATCGAGGCGACCATTTTGTTGCAAAGCTATAGCCCACCTCAGCATGTTGAAAATGCGCAAAATGGTCTAAATCTTCACGGTTTGATGCCGCAGTGGATGAGCGCGACTCGCCAAATTGAAATGCAGTTTCTAGTTGGTAATCAAATTGATCAACAGCAGGCTTCTTAAACATGCGTCCACCAAAGGTTTGAAGTTCTCGATTTCGTGTAGGACGGTTATGTGTATCGTTCTCATCTAAACCAAAATAAAATAATTCCGCATGACTTTGCCATCTAGCAAAAGTTGAGTTTGGAAGTGCGTAATAAAGCCCCCAAAACTTAACTTCTGTGTCTTGATCATCACTTTCTGTGTCATTATCTAATAACTTTTCAACATCATTTGGGCGTCGATGAACGGGTAAAGTGTAAAATGCACGCAGTGTCTGGCCATTATCTTGCGTCCACTGCGCATCTATTCCTGTGAACGCATTAATAGTATTTCGGTAACGGTTGCGTACTACAAAACGACGACTGCCAATATCCATAGTGAAGCGTCCAACTTTTACATTAGATTCCGCCCCTAGTCCGAATAAATCTGAATGGTTAAATTGCACATAGGCTTGTAAGACATCAAGTGGATTTACAATGCCAGTGCTTAGTGACGTGCTGCTGTCGGCATGTGACTGTCTTGAATCCATTACTTCCACTGCAAGTTTCCAATCTGTGAAATTGAGTTCTGTCAGCAAGTTTGTCCGTTGTACTAATATTTGGTCATTACCAGACCCTCCTGCACGAAACTGGTTTTCTAACGATTCAAAACGTGCACGATACTTGAGTGCGACCGAAAGCCATTCGGGCTTAGAGAGTTCATTATTAAGCCGCCATGGATGCGATGAGTCCTGGCCCACAGCAGTAGTGTTTAGGAGTAAACAGGTTCCTATAAGTGTGAGATTCCAACAAAGTCTGTGAATATTTAAAATAGTCATATGTATTTTTTTGTTTATTGGGATAAGTATAAAAATTCAACCCATATCCCACCATGCTACTAATACAAATCCTATAAAGCAGATGAGTGTGACGAGAAAGTATTGTGATTTTCTGTTTTTTTGACGAATTGGGTCTAGCGCAATCCAGGTGGACACAATGATGCCAATAAAAAATATCACCATGAGTATGGACGGTATTTTTGTTAGTAATGATTCCATTCTGATGTTCCTAACATTCGATTTAACTTTACTCTAGCAAATTAAATCTAACATGAGCGAATGTTAAAACTAAGCAACATTTATGGTTTATTTTGTTTACACTGTGACCCGCTATGACAACCTTAATTGATAATACTTATCGCCCCTATTTACTGCCAAAACGTTTGGTATTTTTTGATCTTGATGGAACGATTATTCCTTCAACCAACGCTATGGGTAGAAGAATTGCGATTGCGATGAATTCGTATGAGAAATTACGGGTGGTCGCAAAAGAAAAATTGGCGATTGATAACCTACCGGACTTGGACAATGAAGATTGTAGTCAATGGCACAGAGAGCATGGAGGGCCAAAAGGCTTGATTTTGCATGTTCTTAGAGATGTAGGCTTGGATGATGACGTCAAGGAGTGCTTGGCCTTTTATTTTAACGGACTCTTTAGCGAGCGGTTAGAGCAATATCATCCAGATGATCTTAAGTTTGATGTACTTTCTGATTTGTCACTAAAATTTGTTCAGCAAATCGCAGAGGTGGCTACGGTAATATTAGTTTCCTACCGCTATCAACCTAAGAGAGATTTTTATAATTCCTTGGATGCCATTGGCTTAACAAAAAATGGTCTATTCGGTACTCATAATGCATTTGCGGTAGGCGGGCCAAGTTCTTCAGCGGATGGTTCTAAGGCACGATTTGTTGGCAAAATGTGGCGACGAGAAATACGTGCACAACGCAGATTGACTTCTGAAACAGGGAAAACCTTTCCACCCTTTATGATTGGTGATTCTATTCGTGATTTACATTTTGCAGCCGATGCGGGTGGTGTATTTTTTGGAGTATCAGAAACAGGTGTAGATTCAAAACATGCACTCTTGAATGAGGTTAAAGAGCTGGGTGTTGATTTGGATACTAATTCTCGTGTCTTTCCATCGATTGAAGATCCAGAGCTACAAGATCTTTTATTTAAGGAGTGTGAAGCGTATATCGAGGCACTTCATAATTTGCCCGAGGAACGTTAAACCGAGCAAGACTAAGCCCAAGCAAGATTAAGCCTAAGCATGACTGGCAAATTGAGTAATATCTAGGAAAGCCAGGATATGTAAGACCAGAAATACTAATTTTAGAAGAAGTTAGGTGATCATCTTCGGATGTTAAGAATCATTTACTGCTGAGTATGTCCTGTACTTAAACATTTAACCTATACGCACATATATTAACCTCATGGTTGCTAATACTATTAGCCTTAAATCTAATCCCCATTGACCACCTATTTTGTTTAAACTGTGCAGATATTTTGATCATTGAAAATAACTACACTCATGCCAGAAGAAATTAGACCAACCAAATCGACACACTTTGGTTTTCAAGATGTTAGCCCGAAAGAAAAGACCGAGAAAGTCACTCAGGTGTTTGAGTCGGTAGCAGGCAATTACGACATTATGAATGATGTGATGTCATTAGGTTTGCATCGGATATGGAAACGGCATTTTGTGCATTTGGCTAATATTCGACCTCATTTTCATATCTTGGATCTTGCGGCTGGTACCGGAGATATTTCCGCTTTATTTGCGCCTAAGATTGGTGACAGAGGCTCAATCACGTTGTGTGATCCTAATGGTGCCATGTTGGAAGAAGGCCGTCGTCGCATGGTCGACAAAGGGCTGTTAAAAAACATTCGTTACGTGCAAGCGATGGGTGAAGATCTGCCTTTTCCGGAAGATCATTTTGATCGCGTAACGATTGCATTTGGTTTGCGAAATTTCACAGATAAAGACAAAGCCTTACGCACCATTTTTTCATTATTAAAACCGGGTGGCCAGTTAATGGTGTTGGAGTTTTCTAAACCTAAAGAATGGTTGAAAGGTGCATATGATACCTACTCGTTCAAATTATTGCCCAAGATGGGTGAGGTTATTGCTAAAGATGCCGAAAGTTATCAGTATCTAGCTGAATCTATTCGTAAACATCCTGATCAAGAAACACTGAAGTCTATGTTTGAAACCGCTGGCTTTGAAAAGTGTGATTACATAAATTTAAATGGCGGTATTGTGAGTATTCATCGTGGCCATAAATTGTCACTTTAAGGTTTAATCATATAAACATGTTACTTAACCTCATTAATCTTGCTCTGAAGAAGTACTTAGATAGCGATCCTGAGATATCGGCCAAGTTAAATAAGTATGCTGGCCAATGTTTATTAGTTCACTTAACGGATATTAATAAAGAACTGTTGGTTGTACCCGTACTAGCCGGCCTTGAAGTACGTGAGCATGCAAGTGTTGGAGTGTCTATGCAAGCAAATGAATCTGACAGTATAGAGCCCGGTAACGTAGAACCCGATATTATAGAACAAGGGATTACGACTACTATTCATTCCGATATGGTGAGTCTTGCGAGGATGGGGTTAGGGGCTGAATATCAGTCGATGTTAAGCAGTGGTGCATTAAAAATTGAAGGTGACGTCGAGTTTGCCAATCAACTGCGGTCGATATTCATGCAAGTTGATATCGACTGGGAAGAAATCGCCTCTAAATATGTGGGCGATGCGGTGGCTTACCAAGTAGGTTTGATCGTGAGTCGCTTTAAAAATTATAAAAGTCGCTCAGTGGGTAACTTTCGTTTAGATGTGAGTGAGTATTTGCAAGAAGAATCACGCATTGTACCTACCAAAGTTGAGTTGAATCGATTTATGAGTGGAGTAGATGATCTAGATGCAAATGTGCAACGCCTAGAAGCGCGTATACAACGTCTTATGAATGCCACTAAGGTCAATCAAGTTTAATCATGCGTTATATACGTTTACTTTTTCGTATTTTATATATAAATGTTGTGCTTTTTAGGCATGGTTTAGAAGAAGTATTGTTGGCCGTTCCTTTTTTTCGTCCAATACGGTTTATTTTATTTTTAATGCCATGGCATTGGTTTAGAAAACTAGAAACTAGCCACGGCGCACGCATTCGTCGTGCCTTAGAAGATCTTGGGCCCATCTACGTAAAGTTTGGACAAGCCTTGTCTACACGCCGTGATTTATTGTCTGAAGAAATTGCAGATGAATTAACCAAGCTACAAGATCAGGTGCCTCCATTTGACGGTGAGGTGGCTCAAGAGATAATTGAAAAAGCCTTTAAGAAACCTGTTAGTGAGGTGTTTAAGGAATTCAGTGTTGAGCCATTAGCTTCTGCATCAATTGCGCAAGTACATTGTGCAACCTTGCATGATGGCACCGAAGTGGTAGTCAAGGTATTGCGTCCGGGTGTCGAAAAACGTGTACGCAGAGATTTAGAATTGATGCACTCGCTGGCATCAATTGCGCATCGTTATTGGGAAGATGGCAGACGCTTACGCCCTAAAGATGTAGTGGATGAATATGAAAAAGTCATTATAGATGAGCTGGATTTAATGCGTGAGGCAGCAAACGCTAGCCAACTGCGTAAAAACTTTGAAAACTCTACCGACTTGTATGTGCCTGAAGTTTACTTTGACTTGAGCACTCGTAATGTAATGGTGCAAGAGCGTATTCGTGGAATCCCTGTAAATGATATGAAGGCCTTGCGAGAGCATGGTGTAAATCTTCAAAAGCTATCGGATCGTGGCAGTCATATCTTTTTCACACAGGTGTTTAGTCATAATTTTTTCCATGCCGATATGCATCCAGGTAATATTTTTGTTTCATATGAAAATCCTGATGATCCAAAATACATCGGTGTTGATTTTGGCATCATGGGAACCTTGGCATTAGAAGATCAGCGGTACTTAGCTGAAAATTTGTTAGCTTTTCTGAATGCAGATTACCGACGTGTTGCTGAACTGCATTTAGAGTCAGGTTGGGTGCCAGCTGATACACGTGTTGATCAGTTTGAGTCAGCCATACGCACAGTATGTGAGCCTATATTTCAGAGGCCACTGAGTGAAATTTCATTTGGCGCCTTATTGCTACGCTTATTTCAAACGGCGCGACGCTTTAATATGGAAGTACAGCCACAATTAGTGCTTTTGCAGAAAACGTTATTAAATATCGAAGGCTTGGGCCGCACTTTGGATCCTGATTTAGATCTGTGGAAAACAGCCAAGCCCTTTTTAGATCGATGGATGAGTGAGCAAGTCGGCCCACGCGCATTGATGTCGGGTATACGTAAACAGTTACCGCGAATGGCTGAACGTTTACCTGAAATTCCAGACTTGGTGTATTCCACTATGAAAACACTTGAGCAAGGTCAAACCAAGCTAGAAATGCATAGCCAAGAACTTGTAGACATTCGTAAAGAAATTAAAAATTCCAATCGTAATTTGATCATAACGGTTATATTAGGTTTTGTTGGTGTAATCACAGCATTGTGGTTCTTCTAGTATATAAAAGCTTAAGAAGCTCTGGTTTATTAATGTAATGGTTAAGACGAGGCGAAAAATGTTGAAAAGAGCGAAGTGTATATATTCATACATGAGCGAATTTGAGACCATTTTTTAACGACGTATTAGAATAAATCAGAGTTTCTATAGCACTTATGGATGTAACCCCAATACTAGACCCTCTTAATGAGGCTCAAAGAGAAGCAGTCAGTTGTGACACCGTTCCAGCTTTAGTTATTGCCGGGGCGGGAAGTGGTAAAACACGTGTGCTGGTGCACCGCATTGCTTGGTTATGTGAAGTCGTTGGGGTTTCACCGTTTAGTATTCTCGCAGTAACGTTTACCAATAAAGCTGCTGCTGAAATGCGCGCACGTGTAGAAGAACTACTGAATAATAATTTAGCAGGTATGTGGATGGGAACCTTTCATGGTATTTCTCATCGTTTGTTGCGTGCACATTGGCAAGAAGCCAACCTTAAACAAAGTTTTCAGATACTCGATAGTGGTGATCAAATTCGCTTAATGAAGCGAGTGATTCAAGGCATGGGTTTGGATGACACGAAGTGGCCGGCTAAAAATGCTTGCTGGTTTATTAACTCGCAAAAAGAAGAAGGTTTGCGACCCAAAGATATGAGTGATCATGGTGATATCACTCAACGCCAATTGATAAAAATTTATGCAGCGTATCAAGAGGCCTGTGAACAAACAGGGTTGGTAGACTTTGCTGAGTTGTTATTACGAAGCTTGGAGTTATTAAAACAACGTCCTGATATTCTCTCGCACTATCAAACCAAGTTTCGTCATATTTTAGTAGACGAGTTTCAAGATACAAATTCAATTCAATATCAGTGGCTAAAACTGCTTGCAGGTGAGCAAAACCCTATATTTGCAGTAGGAGACGATGATCAGTCCATTTATGGCTGGCGTGGTGCTCGCGTAGAAAATATTCAAAATTTTGAGAAAGATTTCAAAAGTTCTCTGCTTTTCAAGTTGGAACAAAACTATCGGTCTACTAATACCATTTTATCGGCAGCAAATTCATTGATCGATAATAACCAGGGTCGTATGGGAAAGAAGCTATGGACTGATGGCGATGATGGTGAGCCAATTTATCTTTACGCCTCTTTTAATGAGCAAGATGAAGCGCGTTTTGTTGCGGATAAGCTTAAGCATTGGTTGGATACGACGAGTGGTCGTCGTGATGATGTAGCGATCTTGTATCGTTCCAATGCTCAATCACGTGTGTTTGAAGAAATATTTATCTCTCAAAGTATTCCGTATCGCGTCTATGGTGGTTTGCGCTTCTTTGAACGTGCAGAAATCAAAGATGCTTTAGCCTATTTGCGCTTAGCAAAAAATGTGGATGACAATCCATCTTTTGAGCGCATCGTTAATGTACCCACCCGTGGTATCGGTCAGCGCACAGTGGCGTTGGTGCGTGATTTTGCTAAAGAACATCAACTTACCATGTGGCAAGCTGCAGAAAAAATATTGCAATCAAGTTTACTGGCAGCACGTGCCTCTAATGCATTGGCTCAATTTATGAATTTGATGGCCAAGCTTTCTACAGAAATTTCAGAGTTAGAATTAAGTGAGCAGGTGGATCATATTATTCAAATTTCCGGACTGGTTGCTCATCATGGTAAAGAAGCGAGTGAAAAAGCAAAGTCGAGAGTAGAAAACCTGGAAGAATTGGTGGTCGCTGCACGTGGGTTCGTAGTCGATAACGATTTATATGAAGGTATGCCACCGCTTGATGCTTTCTTAACACATGCAGCACTTGAAGCAGGTGAAGGTCAGGGCGCCAAGTGGGATGATTGTGTGCAATTGATGACACTCCATGCTGCGAAAGGTTTGGAGTTTCCATTAGTATTTTTAGTGGGATTGGAAGATGGTTTGTTTCCTTCAAGTATGTCGATGGAAGAGCCTGGTCGACTAGAGGAAGAACGACGCCTTTGTTATGTCGGCATTACTCGTGCACGACAACAACTGGTGATGAGTTACGCTGAATCTAGACGTCAATATGGTTCTGATAACTATAATCCCCCCTCCCGGTTCCTGAGTGAAATACCCAGCGAGTTAGTGGCTGAAGTACGTCCTAGGGCTAAAGTCACTCAACCAAGTTATCAATCCTCTGCACCATCGATGATGATTAATGGTTCCAGAGCGAACAGTGAAGCCTTGGATGATACCGGAATTAAAATTGGTGGTCGGGTTTCGCATGCAAAGTTTGGTGAAGGTGT
>CAZFEP010000093.1:0-8214 GCA_964517365.1 uncultured Thiotrichales bacterium
AACCAGTAAAATTATTTAATTGAATCAGGATGATATTCTGTTTCAAACATTACCCAAATGGCCAAGAAAAAGGCCGCTATCACAGGGCCAATTACAAACCCTGATAAGCCAAATAATCCTAAGCCACCCAGAGTACTGAGTAAAATTAAATAATCAGGCATTTTGGTGTCTCGCCCAATTAATATAGGGCGTAAAACATTATCGATCATGCCAATGATGAGTGCGCCCACACCAAATAGAATAAGCGCTTTGCCCCAGTATCCATTCGCAAGAAAAATTAATGCTGCGGGAGCCCACACTAGCGCCGACCCTACCGCTGGCAAGATGGATAAGCCGATCATAACCACCCCCCAAAACACAGCAGACTCAATACCCAACAGCGCAAACATAATGCCACCCAGTGTGCCTTGCACGATGCCCACCACTAAAGTGCCCTTAATGGTGGCGCGTGAGACTTCTGCAAACTTTGATAGCAGGTGACGTTCTGCTTCATCACCAATCGGTAAAACACGGATGATCAGTTCAACAATTTTATGCCCGTCGCGTAAAAAGAAAAATAGCATATAGAGCATGAGTAAAAATAATGCAGAAAAGGTTAACGCATTTTGACCTATGTTAAGCAAGTTAGTCGCAACCCATTGACTGGAGTTTAATGCTGTATCAGAAAAGCCTTCTTTAAGCTTCTCAAAATCTATGCCTACCTTGCTTAAGGAGTCGCTTACTATCGGCAAGCTTTTTTGAACCCAAGCGATGGGTTTTGAAAAATCATATACACCACTGCGAATATCGCTATATAAATCCGTACCTTCATTAACAACCGCAATAGATAACGTTGTGGCCGGGACTACAACGGTAAATAGAATGAGTAGTAAAGTGATGAAAGCACTGAGTGAGTGTTTGCCTTTAAACTTTTTTAGAATGAATTTATGCAGTGGTGAAAATAAAACTGCAAAGGTAATGGCCCATAAGATAGGCTCAAAAAACGGTTTGAGTAAAATAATAAATGCAAGGCTTGCGGCAACTAATAATGTGAAAAAGAAAATATGTTTGATCAAAACCGAGTCTCTTTATATTGCAGGTTGAATATTATTTTTTCTATTTCCTAACTGTAGCAGGCTTGGCAATAAAATAAGAGTAAAGACTGTGCTAATAAACATGCCACCAACAATCACACCGGCTAGACCTTTATAGAGTTCTGTACCGGCTCCAGGGATTAATAGCAGTGGCAACATTCCAAAGATACTGGTTAATGTGCTCATGAGTATGGGGCGTAAGCGCATGCGTACCGATTCGCGGACAGCATCTTGCCGCGACTTGCCTTCACGTTCAGAAATACGTGCTTGATGAACCAGTAAGATTGCGTTGTTTACGACTAACCCTAATAAAATAATAAACCCTAACATCGTTAACAAGTCAGCAGGTAATCCGAGAAAACGCAACATCAATACACCACCAACGGTTGCTAGAGGTAATGCCAGTATTACTAAAAAACTATCTATGAAAGAACGGAACAGGGCGCTGATTAATAAATACAATATAATTACCGCTAAAATAAAGCTACTCACAAAGCTTGTAATCGCAGTCTTTAAATTATCAGCAGAGCCGCTAAGTCGTATTTCACCGTCTTCAGGTAGTTGCTGTTCCATGGCCGGGATAATTTCTTGCTTAATTTTAGCCAATGCAACTTCTAATGGCATATCTTGTGGTGGACGCAACTCAAGTGTAACGGTACGACGTCGATCTAAACGTCTAATTCGGTCGGGTCCAGCAGTACGTACAATATCAACCAATTCGCTTACCGGTAAAACGCCACTGCTAGGTGTATGTAAAGGAATGGCAGCGAGTTCTTCCGGCGTTTGCCATGGCTGAACGCGCGCTACGATATCGAGCTTTTCTTCACCATTAAAATATTCTCCTACAAATAATCCTTGCCCAAGTAAACGGGTGACATTTGCCATGGTAGAGCGATCCCAGCCTGCTTCTACTATACGATCTTCTTTAGGAATAAGTTGTAATTCTGGTTCTGCAAGTTGTAATCCGGGTCGTGGGCGCGCTCTTGTTTGTGGTCCAAACACTTGTGGTACGGTGATAAACCCGATTTGTGCAGCACGTAATAAACTATCTATATCGTTACCTTGAATATTAATATCTACTTCTGTGCGGCCCCCTACACCACTAAACAAAGAGGCTTTTTGAACAATTGCAAACGTATCAGGAAAGCCGGAAATAGCGCTGCGCACTACATTTAAAGTTTGATCGACTTGTTCTTGGTTAGGGTTTTCAGCGCGTGCACCCATAAAAATTGAACCTGCGCTGGCAACAAAAAAATAATGTTTAATTTTTGGCTCTTTAGTGCCATCAATATAAGGTTGCATCCGTTCAGCAATCACATCTCCCATCTCTTGTTCAATATGATCAATATTCACACCCGGAGGAGGGATCACAATACCGAATACTAAATTTCGATTTCCAGTGGGTAAGTAGTCTGTTTTAGGGAAGGCAATATAAGTTGTGAACGCAGCAATACCAATCAAACTTACAATCCAAACTACGCGAAGCGTGGGCGTTTTCGTTGCATTCATGATAATGGATGTTGCACGATCCCACCATGAGGTATGAATATCTTTCAGAGTGATATCTGCAGTGAATTTATACATGGCTGTGGGGATAACGATGCAGGCAACCACCAGTGAGGTTGCAATTGAGGCAGATATCGCTACTGCAAGATCAGAAAATAATTGGCCACTTTGATCTTTTAAAAAAATAATTGGTAAAAATATGGCTACCGTAGTTAAAGTGGATGCAAGTAGTGCTGGCCATACTTGTTTAGTGCCTTCCAAGGCAGCTTGTAAGGCAGACATGCCGCGCTCGCGCATGCGTACTATATTTTCTAGCACAATAATTGCGGCATCCATCACCATGCCAACCGCAAAGGCCATGCCAGCAAGTGAAATTACATTCATGGTACGACCGGTAGCCCTCATCACCATAAAGGTAACGAATAAACACAAAGGAATGGTCAGTGTGACGATTAAGGTGGCGCGAAGTTTTCTTAAAAACCACCATAGAATGATTACTGCAAGCAATACACCAATGGCTAAATTATTACGTAACAGTTCTATTGCACTGTCAATGTAAACCGTTTCATCATATACCTGCTGGATATTTAAATTTGCACGTTTGAAGGGCCCGTCTTTTATATCTGCAACGGCTGCTTGTATATCGCTCATCGTTTCGAGTACGTTTACCCCTGCTTCACGATAAGCATTAACCGCGATAGATTGTTCACCTTTAGTTATCACAAAATTATTGCGATCGACTGTGCGTATTTCTATATCAGCAATATCACGCAGCGAGATGGCTTTGCCATCACGCCATTCAAGATTGAGCTCACCCAATTGTTGTGGTGTCAGCGCACCTGTGTAGCGTAAGGTGTAACGACGTTTACCAACATTTGCAGTGCCTCCCGAGACATCATCATTACCCCCTGCTAGTCTTGCAGCATTTGGTAAATCAACCCCTAAGCCCGCGGCTTTGTATGGATCAATTGTGATACGTACTTCGTATTCATTGCCACCGCGCACCTCGGAAAGAGCAACACCTTCTACACGTTCAAAACGTGTTTGAACAACTTCTTCAACAAAGTCTTTATAGGTTTCAATGGCACGCGTATTTCCCTCATTGGGTTTTATAATGAACCATGCAATAGGTCGACCTCGACCACCCGCAGTACTGAGCACCGGTTCATCGGCATCTTCAGGGTAGCTGGGTACGCGATTAAGGCGGTTAATTACCTCAATGAGCGCACGATTTAAATCAAAGTCGACTTCGAATGTAATGGTGATCTTGCCGCTACCATTACTGGCTTCTGAAAGTAACTCTTTCATGCCTGGTAAACCGCGCAACTGTTTTTCTTGCGGCTCAATAATTTCAGATTCAACTTCTTCTGGTGCTGCGGCTCGCCAATTAGTGGTCACTACTATTTCAGGTTGTTCAACCTCTGGTGTAAGTTGTATGGGTAATTGGCCAAGCGAAAGCACACCAAAAATACCTACCAAGATGCAGGCAACTAAGGTTGCAACCGGATTATCAAGCGCTGGCTTCAAAAATGTCATGAATGATATAAAAGAAAAGTTATGGAAAAGTCACAACAGGTAGTTAGGCTGAAGTTCGCGTTCTTCCTTGGTGTCACGAATCGGACTGTAATGTTTTAATGGTAACGGTCGTGCCGGGGCGCAAGTTTTCTCCACCGCGTGTAATAACCTGATCATCTGCCTGAATGCCACCCGTAACTTCTATGCGAGTTAAGTCCGCTATACCGGTTTCAACTTGTATACGTTCAGCCATTGAGTTTTCTTTAACTCGAAATACATAAACTCCTTCTCTTCGCAGCACGAGCGCATCGCGAGGAACTAGGATAGCTTCACGTTCATGTTCTGTCGGAATACTTACACGTAATAGTTTTCCTGCTACCAGTGATGAATCTTCGGCGGTTATTCTTAGTTCATATAAACGTGATGAATCTCCACCAATGGGCACCAGTGCTCGAACTTTCCCTGTTCCATGGTTCATGTTTTGACTAGAACCGTATATATACTTAATTGGTGCTCCGATCGTGATAAATCGTAAGCTATTGGCAGGGATATGAGTTTGAATTTCAAGATTGCTAGCACTAACTAGCCTTACAATGGTAGTACCATTGTTGGCCCACTCACCTGTTTGTAATAAACGTTCAGAGACCACACCGTCAAAGGGAGCAATGATGCTGGTGCGGCGCAAGCGTTCATCCGCTTGCACAAGTCTTGCTCTTGCTGAAGCCATATTGCTGCGTGCTACTGCTTGATCTGAAATGGCTTGGTCTAATTGACTACGCGCTACATTATTCTGTTCAAGTAATTCGGTAAAGCGTTTCACTTCCTTTGAATGCAAATCAAACTGGGCTTTTTCACTTTGTATGATGGACTTTTCTTCAATCACTTGTTGTTTGAAGAAAATGTCATCAAGTTTAACGACCGGGTCACCTGCTTGAACACGATCACCTACCTCAGCTACCCAGGTTATTCGTCCGGCGAGTTCGGCAGATAGATTCGCATCATCACGACTAATCACTGTTGCACTATATAGAGCCGTTGGGGCAATATTTTGCTGAACCGCTTTTTCAACCACTACGATTGCTGGTGGAGGTCCTCTACGTTGTGGTTCTGAACCTTGTTGCTTTGTGTCACGTTCATCTACAGCATTTTGTTTCGTGCTGGTTTGTTTTGTACTAGTTTGTTGAATATCGGGTTGTTTTGCAGCTTGGTTTTTCGTTTGATGTTCAACCTTCTGTTTGTCTGTCTTAATATTGGGATCAGATATGGCTTCTGGTTTTTCAGCAAACGTAGTAGTGCTACAAGATGTAAAGAATAAGAAAAGTAGTATGCGAATCATGCGCTCAATTGTATACGAAGACATACTTTGAGTTCAGAATATGTTGGGGCTTTTTTGAATAAAGCCTGAAGGGATAAATCCGTTGAAAATATAAGGGTAATTAAGACTACAAAAAATTTTTATTAATTTAGGGCACCCCCACAACTGCTACCTTGTCCGGCTGTACAACCATAACAATGATCTGCAACCATAATTTCATTCTGTTCGAGATTGGTTTGCATGATTTCAGACAAATGTGTGCGAATTTGATCGTTGTGTGGCAGTGACATACTTAGCATTTGATTAAAATCACAATCATATACATAGCCCTGCCAATCTACGCTTAGCATCGTTTTACACATTACAGATTGCAAATTTTCAGTACTGTACGCGCTTCGCAATAATTGCATGTATTCTTCAAATTTACCTTTACTCACTAACATGCTGCCAAACCTTTTGATTGGCATATTGGTAATGGTAAATAAATGATCAAAACTAATTGAATATTTTTCTGCCAGAAATTTTGTATAGTCCTTTTTCAAAGATTCTTGTGAGGGGGGTAGCTCAGGGCCTTGCGGGTTATAAACAAGAGTAAGCTTATGTTTTTCATCTCCTTTTCCATAGCCAAGCTTATTGAGTAGTTGAAGTCCGCGGATGCTTTTCCCAAAAACACCTTTGCCGCGTTGCTTGTCTACATTTTCTTCTAAGTAACAAGGCAAAGAAGCTACCACTTCCACGTTATGGTTTGCTAAAAATTCTGCTAAGTCTTCTTGATGAGGTTCTTCAAGAATAGTTAAGTTACATCGATCAATTACATGTCGTTCTTGATCATAAGCAATTTTTACCAGTTCTCTGAATTGCGAATGTAATTCCGGGGCACCACCAGTAAGATCCAAAATACTGATATCTTGTGCTTGCATATATTTTGCAACCACTTCGATGTTGTCTGCCGTCATCATTTCTTTTCGATTAGGGCCTGCGTCTACATGACAATGTGTGCAGCTTTGATTGCATTCATAGCCTAAATTCACTTGCAAAGTTTCTACCTTACTGCGCTGAATTTTAGGAAAATCAGTTTTTTTAAGTAAATGAATGGTCTCGTGCATAATTACGGTAATTTTTTATAAGTTATTTGCGTGCAAAAGCATGAAATTTTTCTACCCAGCTGAGCAATTTTTCTGGAGTATGGGCACGTTTCCATTCGCCAGCTGCATACTTGTTAGCTTCTGCTAACGTTGGGTAAATGTGTATCGTTCCAAGTATTTTATTTAGTCCTAGCCCATGTTTCATTGCAGTAACATATTCGCTGATTAAGTCTCCTGCATGATCACCAACAATGGTAACACCTAGAATTTTATCTTTGCCAGGTTTTGTTAGCACCTTCACTACTCCATGCGCTTCACTGTCTGCAATGGCACGGTCCAATTCTTCGATATCAAAACGGGTTACTTCATACTCGATATTCTGTTGTTTTGCATCTTGTTCGTTAAGGCCTACGCGCGCTACTTCCGGTTCCGTAAAGGTACACCACGGTATTACAGAATAATCGACACGAAATTTTTTAAATGTTCCGAATAATGAGTTTACACTGGTATACCAAGCTTGATGAGCAGCGGTATGAGTAAACTGATAAGGGCCCGTAACATCACCACAGGCATAAATATTAGGATAGTTGGTTTGTAAATATTCATTTACATCAATGGTACCATTTGTTCTTTGCTCAATGGTTAGATTTTCTTTCCATATGGCATCACCTCTTGCTTTTCGGCCTACTGCAACAAGCAGCACATCGAAAGGTATGTGAAGATCTTCACCCTCATTGTTGCAAATCAAGATATTTTTTCCGTTTTCTTGAATGACTTCCGCTGCTGCGTGTTTAGTTAAAATATTTACACCATCGTTGATCATACTTTGGGAGGCCATTGCAGAAATTTCTTCATCCTCACGAATCATGATGCGTGCCCCGCGTTCTACTTGAGAAACATTTGATCCTAGCCGTGCAAAACACTGTGCTAATTCACAACCAATTGGCCCACCGCCCAATACAATCATGTTTTTTGGGAGTTCTTCTAAATTCCAGATCGTGTCTGAGGTGTAATAGTCAACACTATCTAAACCAGGTATTGGAGGGATAAAAGGTTCTGCGCCCGTCGCAATAATGATATTTTTGCTAGTGAGAGTCTTTCCATTTACCTCAACGGTCCATGGGTCTTTTAGTGTGGCTTCGCCTTGCATGCATTCAACACCAAGGCTTGAATAACGTTCAACAGAGTCGTGTGGTTCAACATCTTTAATTACATTATGAACACGCTTCATGACATCTTTGAAATCAAAATCTACTGTTGTTGATTTGATTCCATATTTTTCAGAATTATTTGCTTGTGATACGAACTTTGCAGAGCGAATAAGGGCTTTAGAAGGCACACATCCGGTGTTTAGGCAGTCACCACCCATTTTATGTTTTTCTATAAGTACAACTTTAGCCTTAACGGCAGCAGCAATATATGAAGAGACTAGTCCGGCAGAACCTGCACCAATAACCGCTAGATTATAGTCAAAACTCTTGGGTTTGCTGAAGCCTTCGTAGATACGTTTTCTTTTAATAGCGCTAATGATAGACTTTGCTATCCAAGGGAATATCGCAAGCAGTATGAAAGCACCCCAAATACTGGGTGTTAATATTCCACTTACTGACTCGAGGTTGGCTAGTTGAGTGCCTACATTTACATAGATTATAGTTCCCGCAAGCATACCGAAGAAGCTGGTCACCACATAGGTAATAGTGCGAATAGGGGTAAGTCCCAT
>CAZFEP010000094.1:0-3361 GCA_964517365.1 uncultured Thiotrichales bacterium
GTTAGCTTTGATCTGTCATCGCGGCATCCAGCCATGCTCTAATCTTGTTCTGTGCCTGGCTTAAGCCTATGTGTTTAGTAGCGGAAAAGGTTTGTATACCGTATTCACAGCCTTCTTGTTCAAGTTTGGCACTTACCTGTGTCATGGTTTTGACTGTATGGTTTCTATTTACCTTGTCTGCTTTGGTTAAGAAAATATAGAGAGGGAGATGATTGTGGTGCGTCCAATGGATCATCTTCCAGTCAATTTCAGTGAGTGGGTGGCGAATGTCCATTAACAGGATGATGCCGCATAGCTGCTTGCGATTCATGAGATAGGCTTCCATTAGTTGCTGCCATTGTTGCTGGACTTTAATGGGAGCTTTGGCATAACCATAACCCGGTAAATCAACCAAACAGGTGTCACCATCTAGTTTAAAAAAATTAACTAACTGGGTACGCCCTGGCGTTTTGCTAGTACGGCACAGCGAATTCTGGCGACACAGCGTATTGATGGCACTTGATTTACCCGCATTTGAGCGGCCACAAAATGCAATTTCAGCCTTTATATCATCTGGGAAATCCTTTTCGGCTGAAGCGCTGCGCAGGAATTGTGCTTGAGAAAGCAAGGTTGTCATTTAGAAGCCTATATTAGGGGTAGATATTCAGAAAGAAAGGTAGATTTTAACGCATTTGAGTTGAACAATTATGTCTACTATAAATTGGCTCACATTTGAGCTAGTGGTCGAGCTAATAGTTGGTAGTATTACAGCGCATGGTAATAGGCCTAATGGCTTAGCTGTTTTGCGGAGCCCTGTCCTATATGCTATACCAGTGAACTGTTTTGGTCGGGTCTTATTCAAGATAAGCTTCTACCCCTATATAATTTGATAATAAAGATAGATTATCAACAAAAATACCCATTTAATTTTATTTTATGTAGTTAAGGATTTTATACATGAAGAGAAAACAGTGTTTGCTAGGCGCAATCTTAATTTTGTCAGGGTTACACGTAACCGTTGTTCAGGCAGCGGGTGATGCAGAGGCAGGTAAAGAAAAATCAACACCCTGTGCGGCCTGTCATGGTGTGGGTGGTGTGAGTGTTAATCCCGCTTGGCCAAAATTGGCAGGCCAAGGTCAAAAGTATTTAGTCAATCAACTTCAGCTTTTCAAAGATAATGTGCGTGTCAATCCACTCATGAACGCGCAAGCAGCCAATTTATCTGAACAAGATATGCAAGATATTGCGGCTTATTATTCCAGCCAGGCTCTTCATGCAGGTACTGCAGATCCTGATAAAGAAGCACAAGGTCAAAAATTACATGAAATTGGTGAGCGCATTTACCGTGGTGGAAATATTCAAACCGGTGCTCCTGCGTGCATGGCTTGTCATGCTCCGGATGGTGTCGGCAATGCATCCGCAAAATTTCCTGCTTTAGCAGGTCAGCATGCAGCATATACCGCGGCACAATTAAGGGCTTATCAAAGTGGTGCTAGATATCACCCTGATGATAACTTGAACATGATGAAAGAGGTTGCAAGCTACTTGAGTGATACTGAAATCGATGCAGTGGCTGAGTATATTGCAGGTTTACGCTAAATTTTTAGTTAATCTTTATTAGTAATAAAAAGTTCAATTATTAATCTGATAAATTCATGGGATAAACGGTAGATTCTGCTTCAACACTACAGAACTACCTACTCATACTTGGGTCTAAACTACTAACTAAACCAAACTAAACGTAAGCTAAATTAAGAAAAAATTTGATCATGCAAAAACCTACCCAAATCTTTACTAAACTGTCTGTAAGTCTGCCCGTAAGCCTACCTGTAAATTTGCTAGCCGTAATCATGTTTTCGTTACTTGCAGTTAATTCTCATGCAGAGGACGGACATAACCACGCACCGGTTTCAAATTTTATCGAAGGTAAACATTACCACCGTATTTCACCCGCGGTAGAAACAGATGTGGAAGATGGAAAAGTAGAAGTGAAAGAGCTCTTTTGGTACGGCTGTCAACATTGCTATAAATTTGAACCACATATCGTCGGTTGGAAAGGGTCAAAAGCGGATTACATTACGTTTAAACGCATGCCTGCAGTACTTAATCGAGGCTGGTTAGCACATGCACGTGCTTACTATGCTTTAGAAACGATGGGAGAGCTTGAGAGAATTCATCCTATATTTTTTGAAGCGATTCATGATCAAGGCAGACGTCTGCGTGATGTAGAGTCGATGGCGAGATTTTTGTCACAGCATGATATTGATGCAGAAAAATTTACAAGTGCTTATGATTCATTATATGTAGAGACGAAGATAAATCGTTCCGGTCAGTTGATACGCCAATATGGTTCTAGCTCGGTACCTACGGTGATTATAAATGGTAAGTTCCGGACTTCTGCAAGCGATGCAGGAGGTTTTGAAAATGTTCTTCGTGTAATCGATACATTGGCAGAACAAGAACAACATGCGACGGCATCTGCGTCCGAATCGGCCACTTCAGATAATGCTGCTGAGTAACGACGCTAGCTAATTATTTATCTAGTTAGTCATTATTGCGAATCTGGGGGTCAAGCTCTTCATAGTCGCGAATCATTTTATCGACATCAATGCGATCACTTTTACGTGACCCCATCTTGGGTTGCTTCTTTCTAAGATTGTTGAAAATCTTTCTTACAGTAGCTTGTACTTCTTTATCCACATTCATCCTACCTATAGACATCCATGTTTAAGGTCAAACTATTTTAAGTAAATTTGCAGTTGCTATTGTGTTGCTGAAGATAAGAGGGGGCGGATAAGGGATAAGAGGATCAGGAATTTGAGGATATAGGTATACGGTTTAAATGATTTTCAAACTAGTAGAGACGTCCGCCAGATACTATTTTCGTTTTCCAATATTGATCATTCACATAAGTCGCTTTAACTTTTTTACCACTTTGAGGGGCATGTATAAATCTACCATTACCTATATAAATACCAACATGTGACACTTGTGTGCGAGTAAGTTTAAAAAATATTAAATCACCATGTTGTAATTTCTGTAATGGTATAGTTTTGGCTGCCTTGAATTGTTGCAAAGAAGTTCGTGGTGTTTGCAGGCCTACTTTTTTATGTATATAAAAGACCAAACCACTGCAATCAAATCCATTGGGTGATTCCCCTCCATATTTATACGGACTACCGACGAGTGATTTTGCTAAATCAGCAATTCTAAGCCCATTTTTATGTGTTACAGATTTTTGGGGTATGGTTTTTTGAGCCGACTTGGAGATGGTTTCGCTATATTTGGGGGAGGCGCTACATGCAAATAATACAATCCAGCATAATAGTAAAACGAGTAGTTTGATAAAAAACAATATTTGATTAGGTATTCTCACAGTTCC
>CAZFEP010000094.1:3461-8196 GCA_964517365.1 uncultured Thiotrichales bacterium
ATTTTTATGCAAGATGGCCGACATTTGTTGAGTGTAATAAAGATTTATAAATCATATATCCATGGCAATAACCAAGAGTAGCTAAGCCACATGATGATCGTTAGTGGTGTGCCTACCTTTACGAAATCTATGAATTTATAGCCGCCTGCATTCATCACTAGCAAGTTGGTTTTGTATGCCATGGGAGTGATGTAGCTCATATTAGCGCCAAACAATACAGCCAATATAAATGGCGCTGCGGGTTGGTCAAGCTGCTGGGCAATACTTACTGCAACGGGTGTGCCAATTACGGCTGCAGCATTATTAGATACAATGTTGGTTAATAGTGCCATTAGAAGCATTAAACCACTCAATACAATAGGTGCGCTTGCGCCCGCTGTGAGATATAGAAAAACACTAGCCAAGTATTCTGTTCCACCGGTGGTATGTAATGCTGCACCCATCGCTAAGCTGGCGACCACAATGAGTACTATGGGTGTGCTGAGTGCTTGGGTAGCATCTCTCCAGTTTAAACAACCGGTAACAATTAATAACAACACGCCACACACAGCACTTATAGCAATAGGTAAAATTCCAAATGCAGCAGTGACAATAATTGCAATCATAATCCATAGAGCAAGAGGTGCTTTAGAGGAATGAGGTAAATCCTCTGTGGAATCGAGTATCAGTAGCTCACCATTCTGTTTTAATTTTTTTAATGCTTCTGCTTTGCCTTGCACTAGAATGATATCTCCAGTACGCAACCAAACTTCTTTTACACCAGAGTGAAGTGTATCGATGGTTGTTCCAGCGTGATGTAATGCTAGTGGAATCAGTTGGTAACGGTCTTGAAAACGTATGCGTGATAAGGTGGTGTTTTCTAGTGGCGAGCCTTGTGAAACAACAATCTCAGCTAATTGTTGTTCAGAGGTGGATTTCAGCTCGTCCTCATCAACAAGCTCATAGTTCTTCGAATATAATGTAGCGCCTAATACATCTTCATATTCTTTTAGCTCTTTAGGTGTATCGCGAACAAACAAGCGATCACCAGATTTTATTTCTACATCTGGTAAAAGAGAAAGCTGTGTATCTTCACCACGTTGTATGCGTTCAATTTTCATTGCACCACTAGTGAGCTCTAGAATATCTGATAAGGTTTTGCCTACTGCTCGACTTTCATCAGGTATGTGCAATTGAGCAAGGAATACTCGTGGTGAGCTGTCTGATAAAGGAGCTTCACGTTCTGTCACAATAAGGGGTGCGACAAGCCATAGATAAGCGATGCCGATTACCGATGCAATGCTCGCGGGCAATAAGAAATCAAACATGGAAAACTTTTCAACGCCCATATCGGAAGCGACGGAGACGACTAACAGATTGGTTGAAGTGCCGATGGTTGTGCACATTCCGCCCACCAGGGTGGCGAACCCCATGGGCATGAGTACTGCAGATGGAGAACGATTAGTACGAAGCGAAACGCTCACTAATATGGGTAAGAGGAGCACTACAACCGGGGTGTTATTGATAAATGCACTTAATACGGCGCCAAGTACGAGTGTAAGCAATAAAGAAAGTGCTGGACTAATACGCCATAATTTAGCTAATGAACGTCCGATTGGCTCAAGAGATCCGGTACGCACCAGGGCTTGCCCTGCGATCATCAGCGCACATACGGCTATTAACGCTTCATGTCCAAATCCTGAAAACAGGGCAATAGAGTGGAAATTCTCACCATCAACCTGGTAGGGAAATAGTTCAAATCCGACTGCTAAAATGGCAATCACCAATAAACTAGAGGTTTCAAGAGGTATATTTTCGCGTGTGAACAATAACAAAGCGATGATGGTAAGTACCAAGATGCCAATAGCATGGGGATCAGGGCTGGCTGGAAAAGGCATAGGTTTGTCCCGGTGATGTCATTCGCTATTATGACGTGTAGATATAGAACGCTCTATCTAATAATTTACTCATATTAACTGCTACAGGTGATTGGTTTCATATCGCTCATTTACTATAATTATTCGCATCAAAATTATTGAATTAACCACTAATTAGGAGTTTGTGTGAACGACAATCAGTTTGCAACGACATTAATCACCATCATAGGCATTTTAATTGCCCTCACTGTATTTCTTTTTATTATGGCTAAAGTGTTAAATCCAGGCTCTGACTATAATGAAGACAACTTGATAAGAGGCGGGCTAGAGGAACGTATTAAGCCTGTAGGTGTATTGGCCATAGCAGGTGTTACACCAGTGAATGCAAGTGAAGGTGCGGCCGATACAATGGTTGTAGCCAATGATGCCGCTGCAAGTAAAAGCCCTGCAGAACTTTATACAGCATGTGCAGCATGCCATGATGCCGGTGTTCTAAATGCACCTAAACTTGGTGACAAAGCTGGCTGGTCTGCACGTATTGGTAAAGGTGTAGATACACTTTATGCAAATGCAATTAATGGTATTGGTGGCATGCCCGCAAAAGGTGGTCGTGCAGATTACTCAGACGATGAAATTAAAGTGGTGGTTGATTACATGCTGGATTCAGTCAAGTAGTTCCTGTCTGTAGCAGTCTGCCTGTAATAGTCTTTTTATAATAGGTTGTCACGCTAATAACCAAGTTAATTTAGCTAGTATAGGTATTAGCATATTTAATAGCTTATTTATTCAATAAGCGATCATACTGTCGATAACTAATGGCCTCACTGAGGTGATTAGTTTCGATGTCTATAGAATTTTCTAAGTCAGCTATCGTTCTGGCGAGCTTAAGCGTGCGGTGATAGCCACGTGCAGATAAACCTAATTGTTCAAATGCTTTATCCATTAGCCTTTCGGAATCACTGTTAAGCAGACAATATTTTTCGATCTCTTTATTGGTCATGTAAGCATTGGGTTTGCGTTGCCTTGTGGTTTGTTTCTCTCGTGCAGCACACACACGTATTTGTACGTCTTTGCTAGATTCACTGTTATTGGGTGTGCTTTGTTTGAGTTGCTCCTTGTCTACACGTGGCACATCAATGTGAATATCAATCCGATCTAACAATGGTGCTGAAATACGTCCGCGATAGCGACGAATTTGTTCTGGTGTGCATGAACAGTTTCCATTTACATCAATGTCACAACCTTGAGGGCAAGGGTTCATAGCTGCAATGAGTTGGAAGCGGGCAGGAAATTGTACTTGTCTCGCAGCACGGGAAATTGAGATATTACCTGTTTCTAAAGGTTCGCGAAGCACTTCTAAAACATGCCGATCAAACTCGGTAAGCTCGTCTAAAAATAAAACACCATGGTGTGCTAAAGATATTTCACCAGGCATTGGGTAAGATCCACCCCCGACTAATGCGACTCCGGATGCGGTATGGTGAGGTGCGCGAAATGGGCGAACCCCCCACTGTTCTTGGGTGAAACCACCATGGCTTATTGAATAAACGGTGGCGGATTCAACGGCTTCGGATTCATTGAGTGGAGGTAAAATGCCTGCAAGCCGGCTAGCTAACATGGTCTTTCCACTACCGGGTGAACCAACCATTAGCATATTGTGTGATCCAGCTGCAGCCACTTCTAGTGCACGTCTGGCACGATGTTGGCCGCGTACATCTTCAATATCCAAAGCATCTACTGTGCTGGATACTTGAATTTCATTTATGTGTGCAGTTAATAGTTCTTGTTGAGATAAATGTGCAGTAAGTTCTAAAAGATTTTGGCAGGCGTAGACTGTTGTTTGCGTAGCTAAGAGCGCTTCAGTGCCGTTATCAAATGGAACAATAATAGCCCGTTGCTGTTTACCGCTTGCAACCGCTGCAGGTAAAACACCATGCACAGCACGCAGTGTTCCACTCAAGCTTAACTCTCCCAGGAATTCATATGGTGTTAGTGAGTCTTGAGTGACTTGCTTAGATGCCGCTAAAATCCCGAGGGCTATGGGTAAATCAAATCTTCCCCCTTCTTTTGGAAGGTCAGCTGGTGCGAGATTTACCGTGATTCGCCGTGTAGGAAATTCATAACCCGAATTAATTAATGCTGCACGCACACGATCTTTACTCTCTTTTACGGCAGTTTCTGGAAGACCTACGATCGACAATCCTGGTAAGCCATTTGAAAGATCGACTTCAACGGTTACTAATGGTGCATCCATCCCCGTTTGAGCGCGAGAAAAGACTGTGGCAAGACTCATTTAGAATTCAGTATTACTGTGTAGAGTAGTCAGTAATTATTAAGTTGTTAAACAAACGTCTACTTATTTTGAAGTGCTTTTTCAAGATCAATAATTCTTTGTTCTAATGCTTTCACGCGTTGTTGGCTTTTAGACAACAACAGAACTTGCACATCAAATTCTTCACGAGTAACGAGATCCAAGCGTTGGAAGGCGCCTTCTACTGTTGCACGTGCATTTCTCTCTAAACCTTCTTTAGCGGTTTTTAGATCTTCTGGTACCGCAGAGCTAATTTTGCTCACGATATCGTTAACGGTTTGATCTAACGCTGCAGTATTAAATTTCATTACATCTCCTCATCAATCCATGTCTCTAGCCTTGTCTCTAGTGTAGCGGAATGGTTGAAAAATACAGCGCACCCTATGAGTGCACGGGTGGGTCGTTAGAGTGCATTATTTTGGTGCGACAAACTAATAATTATGTAACTTACTGTTTATATTGAATAAATAAAGTTGGCACATAGTGTGCATTATTTAAATCATTCACTAAATTTAAAAACAAATAATGCTTTCTAGGGAGTAAACCAAATGAAAAAGAACCTACAACC
>CAZFEP010000095.1:0-8083 GCA_964517365.1 uncultured Thiotrichales bacterium
ATTCAAAGTCTTCTCTAAACATGCCAAGCAAGTGTTCTTCCAAACCCATCATTAAAGGATGCACCCAAGAGTCAAATATCACATTTGCACCTTCAAACCCCATTTGTGGTGAGTATCGTGCTGGAAAATCTTGCACATGCGCAGGTGTTGAAATCACTGCACACGCTATACCTAATCTTTTGGCAACGTGACGCTCCATTTGTGTGCCTAACACTAATTCAGGTTGCAACTCTGTAATACGTGCTTCTACTTCTAGGTAATCATCCGTAATTAAAGCTTCAACAGAAAATTCCTTAGCAACCGCTCTTACATCGCGTGCAAGCTCACGTGAATAAGTACCAATACCAACCACCTCAAATCCTAATTCTTTTTGTGCAATGCGTGCTGCTGCAATGGCATGACTAGCATCTGCAAATATGAACACACGTTTTCCAGTCAGGTAAGTCGAATCCACTGACTTGGAGTACCAAGGTAGGCGTGAGCTTGAATCGGTAATTACATGCTCAACGTTCTTGCCGATAACATTGCCTATTTCACGCAAGAAATCAGCTGTCGCGCCCACACCGAGAGGAATAGTTTTTATGGTTGGTTGTTTAAAGGTTCGCTCCAACCAGGTACAGGTTGTTTTTGCTACTTCCGGATATAAACAAACATTGAAATCAGCTTCAGGAATACGCAATAAGTCTTGAGGAGAAGCTCCCATCGGTGCAACCACATTAACTTCAACACCAATAGAGTTCAGTAGTTTTGTTACTTCAATAATATCGTCTCTGCATCGAAACCCTAGCGCAGTGGAACCTAATACATTAGCTTTATATACATGCCCCACTTCAACGTCAGGTCGCTGCCAATCTGACTTTGGTGCCTGGCTAGCAAGTAACGCACGTATTAATAAATATAACGTTTCACTTGCACCCCAATTTTCCTTTCGAGAATAAGCAGACAATTCAAGTGGCACGACGGGAACCGGTAAATTAGCTCCTTCTGCTAACGCTCCAGGTTGATCTTGTAACAACTCCGCAGTGCATGAATCACCTACCAACATTACACTTGGCTTAAAACGTTGATATGTTTTCTCTATAGCGTCTGTTACCAGTTTTGCAGTATCACCACCAAGATCTCTAGCTTGAAAAGTAGTGTACGTAACTGGTGGACGCTTTCCCTGTCGCTCAATCATCGTAAACAGCAAGTCTGCATAAGTATCACCTTGCGGTGCGTGCAGCAAAAAATGCACATCTTTCAACGAGGTCGCGACACGCATTGCACCTACATGTGGTGGTCCTTCATATGTCCAGATAGTGAGTTGCATGATATTAGAATTCCATTTTCGCTTGACGTGTCAGCGGTCTTGCAAACAATTCTGCAAGATCTCCTGCCTGGTCAAACCCTTGAATAGGAGTAAACATCAACTCAATAGACCATTTTGTTCTTAAACCTTTTGCTTCTAGCGGGTTGGCAATACCCAGACCACAAACGGTTAAGTCGGGACTATCTTTATGAACACGATCCAATTGGTCATCCAGACTCTGCCCTTCGGTAAGCTTTACTTCCTGCGGCAACAACTGCATTTCTTTTTCAAGTAATTGTCGATCAAAAAATGGAATCCCTACCTCTACAAGCTGCATATCGCACTCACGACTTAAAAAACGTGCCAAAGGAATTTCCAATTGTGAATCCGGAAGAAAACTAATACGTTTACCAGCAAGTTTTTCGCGGTAGTGCTGAGTAGCTCGCTTAGCACGATTATGTGGAACTTCAGTAACACTCTCAAACAGTTCTGCTTGCACATCAAATATTTCTGCAGCGGCCTTAAACCAATTCAATGTTCCTTCTGCTCCTAAAGGAAATGGCGCAGAAATTAGATTTGCTCCGCGTTTGATTAGCTCGCGTGTGGTTTCACCTAAATAGGGTTGTGCCAATAACACATATGTGTTTTTTCCCACTGATGGCATATTTTCAGCATTTCTTCCCGGGAAAAAACTAACTTCGTTTATACAAAGGGCTGTAAAAATTCGAGAAAACTGATCTTCAACTACATCTGCAATGGTGCCAACCACAATTAAGTTTTTATCTTGTGATTTTGCATCAGGCATTAGCTCGACCAAGCCTTTTAAACAGTTGTCTTCACCTTGAGTAAATGTTGTTTCGATACCACTACCAGAATAATCAGCAAACCGAACTTTACCTTTATACGTATTACCCAAACGTTCAGCAGCATTACCCAAATCAAGTTTTATAACTTCTGACGGACAAGAGCTAACAAGAAAAAATGTTTTAATTTCAGGTCTTCGATCAAGCACTTGAGCCACAATTCGATCTATTTCATCATTACAATCTGCAATGCCAGCCAAGTCTTTGTCTTCTAATACTGCAGTTGCAAATCTTGGTTCTGCAAATATCATCACGCCTGCGGCAGATTGAATTAGATGTGCACAGGTTCGCGAACCTACCACCAGAAAAAATGCATCTTGTATTTTTCTATGTAACCAGATGATTGAAGTTAATCCACAAAACACTGCACGCTGACCGCGTTCTTGATGAATTGGAATATCAATACACTTATTCGTATCTATTCCACTCACTAGCGGTGCATCAGATACGGTTGCCGTAATAGAATTCATTCTGCAGGCTCCATAACAACAGGGTTTCGGACAGAATTTCGCGGTAAATATTGATTTGACTCTAACCTTGCAGCACGCAACTTAAGCAAAAACTGACCCGCATTAATTACGTAACTTATATAAGCGGCTAACGCTAACAACATAAGTTCATAACTATTTAAGAGATTAAAATAAAGCGCTACTAAGTACGCAGTATGCAAAGCGAGCACCAACATACTAAAAACATCTTCCCAAAAAAATGAACGAGCAAATAAGTATTTATTGAATACAACCTTTTCCCAAATAGAACCCGTAATCATAATTGCGTATAGAAACAAGGTTTTAATTACTACAGAAAAGATGGCGGCCTGTTCGCCTTGCCCCGTTAATAAATACTTGATCACCAGAAACAAACTGATAGCAAAAACTACGAATTGAATTGGCGCCAATAAGCCTTGTACTAGAGTCCAATTTGAATTATCTCTTCGCCTCCGCTCCTCTCTTGTATATAGAGGTGTACCTATTTCGCTGTGAGCTCGATTACCCATAAATCATCTTTCTAGCCTTGGTTCGATAAGCAAATTTAGTACGATGAGACCCGACTGTCAACTAATCATGACACTATATCTAGTTAAATTTATTTGACACTTGGTGTAGATTTTAGATATAAATACACTTGTGGAGTGAAGTCAGCTTGAATATGCCTTAATCGGTAATTCTTTATATATTTTATTTATATAAGCTATAGAAATTAATTATCATAAGATAGCGAGGCACATTCATTTAATGCATTCCATGCACCTATATAGATGAATATAATTCCATCTCTCACAGAGAGCTCATTATCTGCTGCAAAAATCACAACTTTTGCGGCACTACTGTCTGCGTCTCAAGATATATCGTTAATTATTGACCCCAAGGGGAAAATTATTGATATCGCCCTGGGCTCTGAAGAATTGCAGCAAGAAGTGGGAGATAAATGGAAAAACAAGAATTGGGTTGATATCGTTTCTCTTGACAGCCAAAAACGTGTCAAAGAGATCATCAAAGAAACTAAAAATTCAGACACCCCAATTTGGCAAGAAATTACCCATATACTCGCTAATGGCTCAGAACTACCCATTCGTTTCTGCAATATTGCGTTAGACCAATCTGGCAAGGTTATCGCTTTAGGTAGAGATCTTCGCGCAATAGCAGTGTTGCAACAACAGTTACTCAATGCACAACAATCTCTGGAACAAGACTATTGGCGGTTACGGCAACTTGAAACACGCTATCGATTGATTTTTGATATGGCCGCTGATGCAGTTTTAGTAATCGACGAACCTACCAATAAAGTGCTTGAAGCCAATCCGGTTGCTAAAAAATTACTCGCTAGCGACACAAACCGGATTATTGGAAAAAGCTTTCCCATCGGATTTGAAAAATCTAGCACTGAAAACGTCAGCTCATTACTTGCTGAAACAAGAGTTACCGGTAAATCCAGCGCCTCAAACCTGCGCTTATCCATCTCCGACCGTGATTACAAAATATCCATTAGCCTACTAAGACAAGACAGTGAATCACGTTTTTTGGTGAGGCTATACCAAACTCACGGACAAATTACTTCAAGCGACGGCCCGCTATCACGGTTAATTGAAATAACTAATAATGCGCCCGATGGTGTGGTGATCACCAACACAGAAGGGCATATTCAATACGCAAACAAAGCATTTTTAAATTTAGCTCAACTCGCATCCGAAGAACATGCGCTTAACCAATCCATGGATCGCTGGTTAGGAAGAACGGGAGTGGATTTAAATATATTAATTACCAACTTGCGAAATTATAACTCAGTTAAGTTATATGCATCTAAAGTGCGTGGCGAACATGGAACGATTGCTAATGTAGAAATCTCTGCATGCATGGTTGATGAAATTGACCCAACGTTATTTGTAATTTTCATCCGAGATATTGAAAGACGTGTAAGCGAAAGCATAACCAAATCGGTTCAAGTACCTCGCTCGGTCAATGAAATCACCTCACAAGTTGGCAAACTTCCTTTAAAAGAAATTGTGCGTGAATCAAGCGATATGATTGAAAAAGGCTGTATCAAAACAGCGCTTGAATTGACTGATGACAATCGTGCCTCTGCAGCAGAAATTCTTGGCCTCAGCAGACAAAGTTTATATGCAAAACTCAAAACTCATAATATTGGTGATCTGAATACACCCACTGAATAATTTGCCGCCGAAAAATTGACCAACGTCTAATAGACCAATATATAATCGAGCAAGCGCGTTAATCAAAGAATACTTTTCTCTCTCTTTTCACTATAAAAAGTAAGCTAATCAAGCCAACACCTGTATAAGGTGTCTAATTTATTTGACAAACGTGTGTGACAATATTAGTTTACACATTATGTCTCGCTTTACTGCTATTCCCAACGGTTATGCGCAGCTCAACCTGCGTGCAATGCTTGAGCTACTGAAACCCATTACATGGTTTCCACCCATGTGGGCTTTTGCCTGCGGCGCCATTTCATCAGGCGCTTCTTTACTAAACCAACCACTATTAATCATTGCGGGGATTATTTTAGCCGGCCCACTCGTATGCGGAGCAAGTCAGATTGTAAATGATTGGTTTGACAGACACGTTGACGCCATAAACGAACCCGATCGCCCCATTCCCTCTGGCAGAGTACCTGGAAATATAGGGCTTTATTACGCAATTGTCTGGAGCATTATTTGTCTTTGCTTTTCTGCATTGCTCGGCACTTGGGTTTTTATTGCAACCATTTTAGGGCTATTACTAGCCTGGGCATACAGCGCACCGCCCTTTCGCTTAAAGCTTAATGGATGGTGGGGAAATACTGCCGTTGGATTTTCTTATGAAGGGTTAGCCTGGATCACAGGTGCCGCAGTGATGCTACAAGGCAGTTTGCCTAACGAGAAGATAATCATATTAGCCATTTTATATAGCATTGGCGCTCATGGCATCATGACATTAAATGACTTTAAGTCAGTTTCTGGTGACTTGAAAATGGGAATACGCTCGATACCCGCACAACTCGGAGTAGATCGAGCAGCAAAACTAGCGTGCTTATTTATGGCAGCGCCACAAGTCATTGTTATCGCATTACTTTTTTATTGGAACCATTCTTACCACGCACTTGCCATCTGCGCATTATTAATTTTGCAGTTCATTGCTATGTTGCGTTTGATCAAACAACCCAAAGCACTGGCTCCTTGGTACAACGGTACCGGGGTCACTTTATACGTTGCCGGCATGATGATAAGTGCCTTCGCAATTCGAAGTATGTAGAGAGAAATGAAAAATACTATTAACAATTCATTTCTAGGTTGGTTCGGAATATTTCGCCTGGGTTTAGTGCAAACCTCTTTAGGTGCAATCGTTGTGCTCACCACCTCAACCATTAATCGAGTGATGGTTGTAGAATATGCGCTACCGGCTATGCTTCCTGGTGCTCTGGTTGGCATGCATTACGCAATTCAAATCATGCGCCCCAGATTTGGTTATGGATCAGACATGGGTGGACGACGCACTCCATGGATTATAGGCGGCATGGCTACACTTGCTATTGGCGGTGTAATGGCTGCGGTAGGTACAGGCGTCATTAATGAAAATACTTTAAGTGGAATCGTTATATTAATTTTAGCATTTTTACTTATTGGCGCTGGCGTTGGCGCGTCAGGCACATCACTTTTAGTATTGCTTGCTAAACAAGTGAGCGCAGATAAAAGAGCTGCAGCTGCAAGCATTGTCTGGTTTATGATGATTATGGGCTTTGCGTTGACAGCAGGCTTAGCCGGTCATTTTCTGGATCCATTTTCAGCACAGAGGTTAGTCATTGTCTCAAGTGTTGTTTCAATAATTGCTTTCTGCGTTACCCTAGTAGCGGTTTTTAAACTAGAAAAATCTACAGTAGAAAATACTGCAGAACATACAGCATCTGCAAAACCTAAAACTCCATTTCGTGAAGCCTTGCATCAAGTTTGGCAAGAACCTCAAGCACGCCTGTTTACAATATTTATATTTATTTCAATGCTTGCATACAGTGCTCAGGATTTAATCCTGGAACCTTTTGCCGGAACTGTATTTTCTATGACCCCTGGAGAATCTACACAGTTAAGCGGCTTGCAACATGGCGGTGTTCTAGTAGGCATGATTATGGTTGCGATCGCAGGAACACTGTTTCGAAAAAGCCGTTTTGGTTTACTTAAGAACTGGAGTGTTGGTGGATGTATTGCCTCTGCATTTACATTATTTGCATTAGCCTATAGTGGATTTGTTGCAACCGATTGGCCACTCCATAGCACGGTATTTATTCTAGGTATTACAACAGGCGCTTTTGCTGTAGCAGCAATTGGTTCGATGATGGCTTTGGTTGGCAAAGGCCGCGAAAAGCGAGAAGGCGTAAGAATGGGTTTATGGGGTGCAGCACAAGCTACTGCATTTGGTTTTGGTGGATTTATTGGCACCGTTGCAATTGATATCACACGCTACTATCTGGACTCTCCAGAAACAGCCTATGCAATTGTATTTGCATGTGAAGGTGTTTTATTTTTAGTGTCCGCATATATTGCATCCACTATTCAAACCCCAGCCTCTATTGAAAATGATGATTCAAAATTTGTTGCTTTTGGTGATAGCGACATGGTTAAACTTGCACAAGGTAGGTAAATAATGATGAGTACATATGAAGAATTTGATGCAGTGATAGTGGGTGGTGGCCCTTCTGGCAGTACCGCCGCAAATGAATTAGCTCGAGATGGCCACAAGGTGTTGTTACTAGAACGCGGATCACGAATCAAACCCTGTGGTGGCGCTATTCCACCTGTGTTAATTGAAGAATTTGGAATACCTGATTCGTTGCTAGTTGCACACATAAACTCTGCCCGCATGATTTCTCCTAGCAATCGTAAAGTCGACATGCCTATTAATGGTGGTTTTGTTGGTATGGTGGATCGTGATGCATTTGATCCATGGCTTCGAAGTCGTGCACAAGCGAATGGAGCTGATGTACGTACTGGAAAATTTACCAAGTTCGAAGAAACAGAGGATAAGCAAGTTTTAGTAAGCTATGTTGCTAAAGATGAAAATCAAAACAGCTCTAGCATTACAGTAAAGACACGGGTTGTTATTGGTGCAGATGGTTCCAAGTCAGCAGTAGCTCGGCAAGCTTTTCCGCAAGCTAATACAACCACCTACGTCGGCGCTTATCATGAGATTGTTCATTCACCTGAAAATAGTACAGATGAATTTGATCCAAAACGCTGTGATGTATTTTATCAAGGCGAAATTTCTCCAGATTTCTATGGATGGATTTTCCCGCATGGAGACAAAACCAGTATCGGTGTTGGCTCTGCGACACGAGGATTCTCTGTTAGAGATGCAGTCAGCAAACTCAGAGAACATGCGGGTCTTAGTGAAGCTGAAACCGTGCGAGTTGAAGGTGCACCCATCCCAATGAAGCCACTTAA
>CAZFEP010000096.1:0-7997 GCA_964517365.1 uncultured Thiotrichales bacterium
TGTTGCTCTTTTGATGGGTAATCAAGAGTGGTCATTAAAATATTCTCTCCCTAAATATTAATAAAGCGGCTTTGTTTATCAGGTAAGCCTTGGTTTCTCGTAACTGTATGAATCTTAATACATTTGACAGTGGAATTTAACCAATATTAATGAGGGTGATGAATAAGTAATAAAAGAGAGTAAAGCAGTGTGAAACTGGCGCTACTATTATTGCTGTGCTCAGATTTTAGTCGGATCACATCTTCAGGACTGTATTAATAATGCCTAACTATTATTGATTAAATAAAAACCGGGCTAAATAAAGTGTTTTCAATAGTCATATATATCAGTTAGTTAGCATGATATTAAGCTTAATTGAATACATTTTAATGAATTACGTCAACCTGTTAAGCGTATGGGACGTTAAAGGGGTATCTATAGCGAAAAAGCTAGATAGGAGATAAAGGATGAATATCAAACATAAGCTGTTATTACTACCCGTTGGAATGCTGTTATTAGCCGCGGCTAATCCATCACATGCCAGGGGCGGTGTGTACGGAAATGTTGGATATAACGATTATCCATGGAGTATTCTGATTGGCTATAGCGATTATGGGCATGGATATAATCGTGGGCATAGGCATAGCCCTAGGTGTGGACATGGCAAACGTTATTACAAGCACAAGAGGCATCATTACAAGCATCGTAATTATAGGCACCATTATGGTCATCGCGATCGACATCATTATAAAGGTCGTCGTTACTATAAACTTGATCGATACCATTATGATAAGTACCGTGATCGCAGGCATCATGTGAAACAGGATCGACACTATGATCGAGGTCATGATAATCATCGAGGCCGTGATTCAGATAGAAGTAGGGACCGTCGAGATAGAGACCGTAACCGAGACCGTCGTTAACAAAAGATACTTAGTACGAAAAAAGCTCCATATACTGGGGCTTTTTTTAGTCTAGATTTAACTGCATCAAGTTAAATTTGGAAACCCTGAAGATCGATTAGGATTCAAGAAATTAATATTAGAGTTTCCTAAATCAAATTGACTTGCAATAGGGTTGTTATTGATTCCAATAATTTGTCGTAACATTTGGTGCACGTCTTTTGGCTCAATAGTGACACCATTGCTGTCTTCTTGTAACGTGTTCGGATTAATTTTCACGGCACCTTGTGTGCCATCCGTTATACCGACTACTCGATTGGTCCAGTTAACGTTCTTTCTCATTACTACAACACTACCCACTGGCCAATGATCTTTGCCATTGCCACCGTTATAGAAAGGCGTTCGTGCAAAATCACTAGTAACAACTACTACTAATCGGTTTTGGATTCCATAGCTTGTAGCTTTGGTCCAAATATAATCGATTAAGCGTGTTAACCGCGCCATCGCAGGTGCTTGTCGGTTGTCATGATCATCATGTGTGTCAAAACCACCGCTTTCTACAGCAGCAGAGCAACTTACACCTTGGCTCATTGCATGCAAGGCAACATGTGCTAATTGAACCCGATAATCATTGTTGCCCAATAAATCTTGTGTATCAAAGTTACCGGGGAGAGAGTCACCAAATGCATTGAGTCTATTTGCGCTAGCTTGGCTATCTCGTAGTTCCGCAATTTTCTCTTTTACTTTAGGAAGTAAATCTCCAGCTAATTTCTCATCTGCTCGTTGTAAGTGAGTTTGTCGAACCAGGTCTAATGCCGATGGCGAGAAAAACAAAGTATTCCCAAATCTAGTATTTGGTTTAGAAACATCGCGAATTCTTCCCGCCCCTGCTCGCGAGTATCTAATTAAACCACCTGATGTTTCAGTTAAAGCTCCTTGGCCTATATAAGCGAGCGGTAAGCCATCGCCTTCAATTGCACTATATAAGCCTTCTGTTGTTGGAAATCCAGATCCTAATGTTCCAGTAAGTTGATGGCGTACACCCGCGCTATGTGCATTGGTTTTTCCATCCACACCGTTAATTACCAACATATCCTGAAAGTATTTATTAAAAAATGATGGGTTATCTGCAAAAGGGGCATAACTCAAATTTCCTGCTGTACGTGCATTATTGTTATTCGCCCAGTTATTGACGTCTGTGCGTTGCTTAGGATCACAAAAGCTGCTGGTATCCCATGCACCGCCTGCATGTACATTAAAAACAAGTGTTCCAGTATGAGGATAGTCAGCATGTGCTTGTTGCATCGCCAAACTCAATGGTAGCGAAGATGCAGCCCCTGTAAGTGACATGAGTTTTAAGAATTCACGACGTTTCATTTTCATACTCCAAAAAATTATTCATATAGGAACTCGTAAGAGCCTACTAGGTAAAGAATCATCATCATCCAGGTTCGCTTCATATGGTTAGCATCCGTGTTACCCACTGCAGCACATGGAGGGAAAACATTGTCTGCTTGAGAAGCACTGCGCAACTCAGTTAGCAACTGATAAGAACGATCAATCTCAGGATCATTTACGCCTACATCCAGACGCCACATATGTCTATGTAGGTAAACCAGGTTTTGTCTTATTGCAGCCTCAGCATTACCCGGTGTGCTATTTGTTTGAACATTCGGGAATAATAAACGCTGCCCAGCATTCTTGTTAAAGTCTTCTGCAACAATGTCACAAACGTTATTGCTTAATAAGCGTTGAATCGTGTTTGACATCACACTACTAAGTTGTTCATTACGTTGATTGCTTAGTGTTTCGCGCTCAGCATTAAAGTTTCCATAAAGTTGGTAGTAATCTGTAGTGAGGAAATTGTCCAGACCTCTTCCAAAAACATCATTTAACTTTCGATCCAGTTGTTCAGGTGTAAGTACGGTTGCCATACCCACTTGAGCAAGTTCGGTTCTATTTGAATTGGCGGCATCCACTCCTTGCGCACGGAACCAAGGGCTTAAAATCAATTCAGCTAATAAGTCTTTAAGGTTATGTCCGCTGCTTCTGAATGATTGGCCAACTTCATTAAACATTGCAGTTTGTGCATCAAATGCAGCTTGAAGTGCAGCGTTAGGTTCTGAGGGTGTAGCAAGCTCTTTGCGACCAAAGATTCCGCGATACCAGAATTTAGCCGTTCCAGTATCAAAGCGAGTATCTGCGACCATTTGCTGGCCTAACCAAAGTAGAGCATTGTCATTTCGCCCCGCTGGTAAGTTCGCACCACTAAATGGGTAACCTGGTGTTTTCATATCGCGGTACCACAAATCACCCGCTTGCCAATAGCGATTTCCATTAATATCGAGCGAATTATTTCTATATACGAAATCAATGGTTGCGAAAGTGCCACCGACGTTTCGTGGACGATAACGTACATTACTCATCCAGTTTTGGAAGGTACCTGCAATCGGGTCAACCGTGTTATGGCATACATTACAATTAGGGTTGTCTACTACCGGATTATGTTGTCCAGCGGTAGAGCCAATATCAATTGCACGTGTTGCCAATGCTTCTAAGTCCACACCCAAGAAGAATTCTGATGCCACTCTTGCGCGCATACGGTTACGGTTTGTATCTGTGGTTTGCCACTTATTTATAAAAGAACTTTGCGTAAGCAAACCGGCATGTGGGTAAGCACCACCCATACGGTTTTGGAAATTAATTCCAGATCTGGCACGTACAAATGTATTTTGATTGGCTCCATTAGGGAACTGGTCAATCAGAGTGGCTTGATAAAGATCGGCTGTTTCCGGATTCACCATGGTGTAATTGGCAGTCAGAATCTCCGAGTAAGGACGATTATTATTGACAATATACTTAACCAGTTCGATATTTTCGAAGTTAATACCATGGTCAAGACTGTCACGTCGATTATTATCATTCTCAATCGCTGTCCGTCTTGTAAAATCACTAGGAGACAGTTGGAAGCGAGTATTGAAACCGCTAGTGAGCAAGCGATTGTCTACGGTTTCTTTAATGAAGTTATTAAAGTTGCTGCCCTGCATCATATTCATTAATGCTAGTTTCATCGCAGCGCGATCGCCTGCAGTGTTTAATTCTGTGTTACTAGCTTTTCGACCACTTAGAATCATCGCTGCTTTATGCATGACTGCTCCATCATCCATAGCGCTTACGCCATTATAGAATGCTGAGCTTGAGACGGGTGGTTTATTGATTTCGGCACCGATAATGTCTCTGAATAAGTAAGCTGCAATATCTTTACCACATTGTGTGTCACATGCACCAGGTGGGATTGGCATAAAGTTAGTGATGTATGTCGCCAAAGTATCTTCGTCTGAACAGCGATTTTGGAAACAGGGCTCTTGTGTAATATCACGTGGCGCAGCAAATGCTACACCATCTACACCATGGCAAGTCGCGCATGAGAAAGATTGTCCTGCTAAAGGATTTTCATATAAGTTCTTGCCACGATCCGGATTAGGTGTGGTATCGATATTCACATTCACTTGCACAGATTCACTCACTTGTGCGTTATTAATGCCCGTGCATGTCAGTGTAAATGTAGTAGCGGCTTGTAAGTTATTAACACTCACGCCACCCGCATTGGAAGCTGCTTTACTACCGCTCCATGCAGCATTGCTTGGGTTTGCACTAGCATTACATGAACTAATATCTGTTGATTGCCAGGTCAGCGTGGTAGCTTGACCTTGGTCCACTAAAGTGGGACTAGCATTAAAAGTTAAGGTTGGATTTGCTGGGGTTACCGTAACCGCAACCGTTGAGCTTCCTGAACCACCAAGCCCGGTACATGTTAATGTAAAGCTAGTATCTGTAGTTAAATTAGATATGTTTACGCCATTTGAGTTATTTCTAGCACGGTTTCCAGACCAACCACCGCTTGCAACACAACTGTCCGCATCAGTGGTAGACCAGGTTAAGACTGTTGCACTGTTATAAGGGATATTCGCAATAGGTGTAGCATTCAAGGTTACACTAGGTGCGTTTGGTTGAGCAGCAACTGTAACTCCAGCACTACTAACAGCAGAATTTAATGCACCTATAGAGCACGTCAGCATAAAGTTGTTTGCACCGGAATCAATAAGGTTGCTTAATGTTTTAGAACCCGACGCTTCTAAATCACCACTCCATTGTCCACCGGCGGTGGCACCCGACGCAGTACATTTATCTCCTGTTGAGGTCCAGCTTAGTGTTGTGTTTCCACTATAGACAACCGATGAATTATTTGCACTAAATTGACTAATTACAGGTAGAACATCATTGTCCGTATTCATTAATGAAACATCTGATGCATTTAAATCATTATATTCTGGGTCAGCACTCACCGCAGGATCCGTAATCACCATATAACTTATTGGTCCGTCTACAATAGCGTCATTCTGACCACTAACCGTTATTGTTTGCGGTGTGTTCCAATTGTTTGTCGTAAAGGTAAGTGATTGAGGATTTACTGTACCTTCTGTTGTATCACTACTTCGTAAACCAATCGTCGCCTCAGCAGTGGGTTGGCTGCCCAATACCACTGTAAAACTCGCGTCTTGGCCTGCTTCACTGGTAGTTAAACCGCTTGTTGGGTTTACATTAATGGCACCCGGTATGGCAACATCATTGTCTGTATTGGTTACGCTTACATCTGCAGCATCTAAACCATTGTAATTTGCATCAACACTGGTCGCTGCAGCCGTCACAATGGTGTAATCAACATTGCCATCTACTGCACCGTCATCAATACCGGTTACGGTAACGGTTTGTGCTTGACTCCAGTTAGTAGAGTCAAAAGTTAAGCTACTTGGTGAAACCATGCCTTCGCTAGTTTCACTGCTATTCAAGGTAAGAGAAACTTCATCGCTGGGTGGAGTGACTAAGACAACACTAAAAGTAGCCATGTCGCCATTTTCTGAAGTAGTTAATCCATCTACAGGACTAACGTTTATTGCAGGTGTGCCTAGATTAACGGTAACTTGTGAAGATTCACTTACAACGCTGCCATCAATCCCGGTACACGACAAAGTAAAATTAGTGCTTGCTTGTAGATTACTAATGACTTCTCCACCTGCGTTAGAAACAGCTTTATCACCGGTCCACATCGGGTTCTCAGGATCTGCAATTGCAATACAAGAAGTAATATCCGTTGATTGCCATGATAATGTAGTGGATTGACCTAGATCAATCGTGCTTGGGGTTGCACCAAAGTTAAGAGTAGGGTTTACAGCCACCACAGTTACAGCAACCGTTGCCGCACCACTTCCACCTGCGCCGGTACAACTTAATGTAAAGCTGGTGTCCGCTGTTAGATTAGTAATTATTTCACCAGCTGTATTTTCGGTACCTTTATTTCCAGTCCAACCACCACTAGCAACACATGTGTCCGCATTCGTTGATGACCAGGTTAAAACGGTTGAACTGTTATAAGCGATATTTGCTACAGGATCTGCATTTAGTGTAACGGTTGGTGCATTGGCTTGTGCTGCAACTGTTACGGTAACATTACTTACTGCTGAATTAAGGCCTGCAATGGAACAAGTCAACATAAAGTTGTTTTCACCTGCGTCTTTTAGGTTGCTAAGCACTTTAGAACCTGAAGCAGCTAAATCACCTTGCCATTGTCCATCTGCCATGGCTCCGGAGGCGGTACATTTTTCAGCATTAGATTCCCAGCTTAATGTTGTGCTGCCATCATAATCTATAGCTGATGGACTAGCGGTAAATTGACTAATGATTGGCAATACGTCGTTATCGGTGTTAATTAATGCAACATCAGATGCATTAACTGCATTGTAATTCGCATCGGCGCTTACGGCTGCATCGGTGATGATCATGTAATTGATTGGACCGTCCACCATTACATCATCTTGGCCGGTAATAGTTACGGTTTGTGGTGTATCCCAGTTGTTTGCGTTAAATGAAAGTGATTCTGGTTCTACAATACCTTCAGTGGTGTCACTGCTTCGTAAACCAATAGTAGTATTTGCTGTAGGCGCAGAACTTAACACTACGCTAAAACTTGCAGTTTGACCGGCTTCACTGGTACTAAGCCCAGCAATTGGATCCACTCTTATTTCTGCTGCTACCGGAATATCATTATCATTGTTAGTAATATTGACATCAGCTGCATCTAAACCGTTGTAATTAGTGTCAACACTATTCGCTGTATCGGTGATAATGGTATATACAATATTTCCATCGACTGCACCATCATCTATGCCAGTTACTGTCACGGTTTGTGCTTGGCTCCAGTTTGCAGAAGTAAAACTTAGACTAGTTGGGCTTACAATTCCTTCACTTGAATCGCTACTTCTAAGTGTTATCGAAACATCCTGGTTTGGTGAAGTGGCTAGTACCACGCTAAAAGTGGCCATACCTCCATCTTCTGAAGTACTTAAACCATTAACAGGGCTTACTTGAATTTCAGCACTTGTTTGTGGAGGAGGAGGTGGTGTTGTGAATTGCGCTTCATCATCGTCATCACTATTTGATCCACCAATACAAGCAGATAAACTAAATACAACAACGGTTAAAAACGCCAAGCGTTTAATTTTATAACCCATTAGTTCCAACTCCAATTGCTACCAATATAAAAATCACTTTCTTAAGCAATCCATAGTTAAGAAAATGCATCAAAAAAACCTAAAAAATAGGAAGCAGATAATCTTCCTCAAACTCTCTACTTAAAAAGGATGGCTCATGTACCTTAATAGAGTGTTAAGGTGGTGATAAACGGCGTGTCAAAACTGATGAAAGGTTATTTTTTTCATCAAAAAAACTGTTAAATGCCCCACAAAAGTTAATATTATCCATTAAAAACAACAAGTTACGTAATTTTTAAACTTCAACTAATAACTGTGAAGACACTCTCATCTTGGTATTTGGGCAAGCCTTAAAAGCCAGTTGAGGAAGCTATTTTTTAATACAGATTTTGAATAATTATTAACTAAAAAAACATGTTCAAAGCAATCAGAAATCGTTGGTCTGCAGACGGGGGTTACAAAGAAGTACTTATGATTGCAGTGCCTTTAATTCTAAGTACTGGTGCCTGGAGTATTCTTTTATTTGTTGATCGCATGTTTCTCTCTTGGTATTCCGCTGATGCCATTG